>JBAXGN010000007.1 GCA_037139415.1 Verrucomicrobiota bacterium
GAAATTGACAGAGCACGGCGAAAAAGGCAACTTTTATTTGCGGATAAGCACTTAGCCCACCAGACCGAGTTTTTCGCATTCCACCTTACCAACGTGCCTATGCGTGGGAAACGACAAAGGATCGAAAGCAGGTCTGCCAATTCCTCGATGACCTGAAGGAGCACCCGCAAGCAGGAGGTGAGCGAAAAAGCTATTTTCTCGGGCATTTTCTATTCGAGCGGGAACAAACTGAAGGAAACGAATACTTTGTCATTGATGGCCAGCAGCGCTTGACGACAGTGGTTATCTTTTTTCACTGCCTATCCATCGAATTGGCCATTCGTAAGCAGGCAGGCGAAGACTTGCCAATAGCCATAGGTGGGGAGGTAGAATCCGACTCATTACGGCAGACATACGTGATGGACGCGAACCAACGTCGGAAATTACAGACGGTGGACTACGATGACGATTTGATGAGGTCATTCATTCTGCACGGCACCTCTCACACACAGCCTAAAACCCACTCTGGCTTGCGACTTAAAGAGGCCATGGAGTACATGGCGAAACGGATGCATGAGGAAAAATCCACAGCCGAGTTGATACGCTGGATGGAACTGGTTAATAGTGCAGTGGTGACAACTTTCGAGGTGCGCAGCAAGGAGCAAGCAACGCAAATATTTGCGTTCCAGAATGATCGTGGCAAGGATTTAACCAACTTGGAAAAACTAAAAGCTTATCTGATGCATGTCGTCTATGTCCACAGCCCATTGACTATCCAGAAAGAGTCTATAAGAGACTTGGAAAGAAAATTTTCGGACATCTACCGGTTGACTGAAGAGATTAATTCGCTTAAGGAAGATCAAGTACTTGCGCACCATCTGATCGCTTTCCTGCCTGGGGGGGAAAACCCGGTGAACGTGCTGAAAAAGGAACTAAAATCAAAGGATGTTGGGCTGAAAAGGGTAGAGTGGATACGCATTTTTTGTACCAACTTGGTCCAATCCTTTCAAAGCGTGACGAAGATCGAAACCCTTAAGGATGGGGGCACCCACCATGAGCGACTTATTGGTGATGTGCTGTACTTAAATGCGCCTGCTTCTTGGCCGCTGTTGCTGAAGCTGATGCATTTCCACGAGCATGAGCTGTCACGACTGATGCCGCTGTTGCGCCTAGTGGAAATCACACTCTTCAAACTTCAGTTTATGAAAGGCAAGTCCACCAACAAGCTTCCGAATATCGCCAACCAATATCAGTCAGCAAATCTGGCGGCGCTCGAACAGGAGCTAAAAAACGTATCTCAGCGTGGATTCCAGCACTATTGGGATTTCAACGGTGAGTTCCGACGCTTTCTCGAAGGCTCCGACCATTACGACAATAAAATAAAATATTTGCTTTGGAAGTATGAGAATAAGCGTCGAGCAGAGAACCGTGATCCACACCTCTCTTTGCGGCAGTATGAAAATGACGTTCCAGGCCAAAGCCTTGATGCTTCAATTGACCACGTCATGCCGCAAAACCCAGAGGGACGCGTGCATTCAGAGGCATTTAAAAAGGACTATATTCACAATCTTGGTAATCTCGTTTTGATGACCAAAGGACGCAATTCGAGCCTACGGAACAAAATGCCAATTGAAAAGGCTGCCGACCTTAGAGCGACAACTTATATTTCTCAGCAAGACGTTGCAAACACGATTCTCGATCAAAAGGCCTGGGGTGAGAATGAAATCTCCTCACGGAAGCGGCTGATTGTTGATTTTGCGTTACAATATTGGCAGGTGAGCTCCGAAGCTCCTGCACAGACGACGCAACCATGAGCCCCACAGGCAAAAAAGAACCCGAAATATGGAATTGAGTTCTTGCAATGTTCCGTGAAGTTCCGACTAAGCCATTCAAATAACAACAATATCAAACTATGAACTACTACTGTAAATACTGTGGCTCCAAAGCCTCCAGCATCAATAGCTTAACCGTTAATACCTGTCCACGCCATCCAAGTGAACCCAACAGGGGTAAGCACGTTTTATATGAGGGCGATGAAAAAGCCAAATATGAGTGCAAATATTGCGGCACCAGCGCGTCCAGTATTTTGAGCCTAACCGTTAACAACTGCTCGCGCCACCCGCTTGGCGCAAATAAAGGCAAGCACGAGCCAGCAATGTAACATGAGTACACCAATCAAACTGACAGACATTTTTCAGATTCCTGAACCGACCCAGTATAAGCTACATCTTGCCTGCGCCAATCAGGAAGGCACACATCCATTGAACGAATATGTAGCCGACCGGGCGAATTGGATTGCGTGGAACGAGTGGCGGGGCGACAAAAATGATTGGACGCGCCGGTATATCTTCTCGTTCATGGAATTTTATCCGATCCGTGACGCTTATCTTTTTGGTGGTGTTTTTGAGGTCAAGGAACGGCTGCCAGATCGCTACGTCATCTCAGAAATCGAAGCTTATAAAAAGTGGGAAGGGCGGTTAATCTGCCGGTTTTTCCGCTATCAAGGTCTGCGCGGCAGAGCGTTTTATTTGGAGGGATTACTTGATTCATTTGAAGTGCTCCAGCTCCTTCCGGAAAGATACGATGGAGAGCGGTTTTGTGGGTACGAATCCATCAACCATTCATTTTCTACACTGCGTCCCATTCTTTTCCGTGAGAACCAGGATTGGAAAGCAGCCCTGATGGCTGTCAAAGGTGTATATCTGATTATGGATACGACCAATGGCAAAACCTATGTGGGTTCCGCCTACGGTGATGCCGGTATTTGGTCAAGGTTATGCGGTTACGTTAGTACAGGGCACGGGTGGAACGATGAGCTTGTTCGGACGATTAACGAAAAAGGAATTCCCTACGCGCTGGCCAATTTCAAATTTTCCATTCTTGAGGTCTTCGCCTTCAATGCGTCCGACGAAGTCATCCTTGAGAGAGAAGCTCATTGGAAGAATGTGATGCTTTCACGGCAGTTCGGATATAATAAGAACTAACTCTACGACACGGCCATGAGTAACAGGGCACATGACGACAATGAAGAAATCAAATTAGAACCTGGCTCCATAGATGGGTTTATCAAGGCCGCCAGGGAAGTTTTTGTCGTGCCAGTGGGAGAGTGAAAACAGCAACAAAATGGGAAGCCGATCATGCAGAAAAATGGGAACCCAATTGCTTTTGCAGAAAATTGTCACGGAACGCAACCGGCGTCTGGATGATGGATTTCAGGTCGCAAATGCATTTCGCGTTTTTCGCATGTTTAGCGGTTTAATTCCCCACCCCGTTCCAAGTCCTGACTCCGACTTCTATTTTTCTGCAAAATTTTGAGTTTTCATTCCGCATTCCGCATTCCGAAATCCGCATTGAATTGTTTTCCTCCCGGCGGCAACCACCTTGCTGAAATCCCTGCTACGCTCGCCTCCATGAATGACATGAGTATTGTCTGCCCGCTGATCACGCGAACTCGCGCGAATCACTCTCATTTCCCCATGCGTCCCATCGGTACCTGCCCGTTTGCGGTCTTTTGCGGATTCCAACTCCTGACTCCCAGCTTCTATCTTCTGGCTGTAATTTTTTTGTCAGTAAATTATTCTGCGAAAGGTTTCGCCCTTCGGACTTACTCATCCTGTCCATCCTGTCCATCCTGTTCATCCTGTCCATCCTGTTCATCCTGTCCATCCTGTTCATCCTGTCCATCCTGTTCATCCTGTCTTCATCATTTTACCATGTCCGATTTCCCATCCGTGGCATCCGTGCAATCCGTGGTCAAAGAATTGTGTGGAAAAATTCTTTTCATCACAAAAACATCACAGTTTGTGATGAAAAACCTGCGCATCACAATTTTTTCACAATTCCGGCTTCGGATTTCGGCCCCTTCGGATTTATCATGGCGTCCTAGTTTTATCCTAGTTTTGGATCGGGATAACCAGTCAGCCATCCCATTGTTCCCATAGGTCCCATTTGGCAAAAAGATAAGCTGGCATAAAAATGGAAAACCGATTTTGCAGAAAAACAGACCGACAGAAAAATGAGAACCCAATTGCTTTTGCAGAAAATTTTTACAAAACGCAACCGGCGTCTGGATGATGGATTTCAGGTCGCAAATACATTTCGCGTTTTTCGCATGTTTAGCGGTTTAATTCCCTATCCCGTTCTAACTCTTGACTTTGATTTTCTGACAGTGATTTTTATGCCCATCTATGTTTCTGCAAAATTTGGAGTCCTGCGGTAATCCCAAAGCTACACCAATCTCCCCAAAACACACAGCGTCACATCGCTCACATTGGTGAAATTTTGGTGCAGTTTTTCAGAAGGGACTCGCCATATTTTATTTGTTCAAAGCTGGTTTTTTGATTTGCTTTTGCGCGGGCGCGGTTATCTTTTCCCGCAGCGAGACGAGAAAAAACTATGCTGATGCATTTCCCAGTTGGCGGATTAACTGCCGCGTTGCTGGTCATCCTCCAGACGCAGCTTATTGCTGCCGATCAGGACTTGCGGTCGCGCAGGCCCGCTCACGAGGGTGGCGGCGCGGATGCAATAAAAGGGAAGGGGTTACGGATTATGCGGGCATCAGCGCTGCCCTGCGGGAGATTCATTTCCACGGTGATGCCATCATCGAACTGGCCCACGAGCGGGATTTCAAACCCACCCGTCCGTCCCCTGCGGGAGAGTCTGAAGATCAGCCGCGAGTTTGTGCGCAACACCTTATGCGATGCTTTAACATGCAAAACCAAGTCATGAACCTAACCATCAACCGAATCATGGTGAGTACACTGGCGGTTATTTCACAGGCTGCCGTCGCTGCCGTACCCCAACAAGCAATGCCCTTCCCCTATGAACAACGCGTTGCGACTGTCACCGGCATCAACGACTGTGTCGCTTTCTGGGACTTCGTAAAACGCGAACCGGATGGCGCACATCGCTTCCTTGCCCATGTGCCAAAAGGCGCAACCAACGACTACGCTCTCGATGCCGCAAATTACGTCAAGGATCTCTGGGGTGAGGGCGACGAAGCCACTTACGCGGACTTCCCGCTGCTCGGGCGCGGGCCATTCGGACAGGCCATCCGCATCCGCAAAGAGAAGGCCACCACCTTCCGGCCATATCTATTTGTGCCACGCTCCCGACTTCACGATTCGCCGCTCGATATCAAGGGACCTGGCAAGTCTGTGACCGTCGTCGTTTGGGCCATCCGGGAGAGCGGTAATCACGCGCTCGCCGGCATCTGGCATGAGGGCACCGATTTGAAGCAACAGGAGACCGCAAGCATCCAAAAGGTCGAACGCGGACAACGGCAATACGCACTCTTTGCCGGACTGAACAAGGAAGGCTCCGCCTGCGGTCACGTCTCCGAAAACGGTGCCAGCTCCTTCCTGAATAAATATGCCCTCCACAAATGCAACTCTGCCGACGTCTCCCCCGTCGTGCCGGCGGATTCGCCCGCAGAGATACTCGATACCGCATGGCAGTGCTTTGCCATGACCTTTGATCACGAGCGCCACGAGATCACTGGTTGGCTGAACGGCCATTCAGGCGAGCGCTGGCTGGAGAACCCGAAGAGCGACAAACTGATCTCCTATGCTTACAACGCCTGGTTGCAGGGGTACCTGCATCGTGAACCCGGCGCGCCGGCAGGCAAGGACCCGAACTTTCCCAAAGACCAGTTCTACAACCCGCCGGAGGAAACTCCGGTTTTGGTAAAGGTCCTCAGTGAAACTGCGGACCAGCAGGTAGAATTGCGGGAATACCGTTACACAAAAGTGAAGGTGACACTGCGCAAAGAAACGAATGGCCAGTTTACGATTGCCGCGCGGGATCTTGTGGCCCTGAGCCTGAATCCCTGGTGGTATCCGCACGGCATTTACATGCCGAAGGACGCAACCAGCGGAGGCCCGTTCACCATTGGGCGCGTCATCCACAGCTCTCGCAGCGTCGGCTTCACCGGCTGGATCGGCGGTGTCGCCGTGTTTAATCGGGCACTGAACGCAGGTGAACTCAAGCGTTTGTCGGATGTGCGGCAATGGAAACCAATCCCGCAAAACTGATAACGATGAATCTCGTTTTCAAACACATCCTCGCAGGCATGCTGCTGGCATGGGTGGGTAGTCATTGGGTCGCAGGTGCGGACCCAAAAGCAGTTGAACGGCGTTGTGAACTGGCGGTCATCGGCGGTGGCAGCGGTGGTTTCGGCGCCGCCCTGGCTGCCGCCCGTGCTGGGGTAGATGTGGTGCTGGTGGAGCGCGGTGATTGTCTGGGCGGCAACTCCGTGCGTGGCGGGGTGAACGGTTGGGAACCCGGTGCCGGTGGCACCGGGTTTCCGTTTGAATTGTACCGCCGTCTCAAAGCCCAAACCAATGCCATCGGCATCTATTCCTTTGGCCGACACCTGAGCACCTTTGATCCAAACCGGGAACCATACCGGTTTCCAGGTGGCGAAAACCTCATTGATCCATCCCGCCACTACCTGGATACCTTGGTGCGGGCGGCGGGCCGCAATCTGTCTGCCGCTCAAGCCAAAACCTTTAGACAAGAACGCTTGCATGGCCTGCCTTTCGACCCGGATGCCATGGCCAACACCATGCTCGCCATGCTCCGCGAAACCGGCAAATGCCGGGTTTTGCTCAATACCACTTTTCTCAGCGCGAAGGCCCAGGATGGAATAATCAAATCCGTGCGTTTATCCAATGGCGACACCCTCGTAGCCGATTATTTTGTGGACGCCACAGGCGACGGCAATGTCTGCCTGGCGGTCGGCTGCGAATCCATGTCTGGGCAGGAAGCCCGTGATCAGTTCAACGAACCGGATGCACCACCCAACGCTAGTGCGCGCGTCAACGGAGTTACCCTCATCTACCGCGTATCCCCAACCAATGTCCCGGCAATTGAATCATTGCCCACCAGCGTCCTCACCAATTGTTGGTGGGCCAAAACCTTTCCGGTTGCGGTGTTCACGCACTATCCCAATGGGGATCTGAACGTCAACATGCTGCCGACCATGGACGGACTCGAATTCATAAAGCTGGGCTACCGTGACGCCATGGAGGAGTGCCGCAAGCGCACGCTGGCCCACTGGTATAACCTGCAAACCCGTTACGCCGAATTCCGTGGCTACCATTTGGTGTGGACCGCCCCGGCTCTGGGCATCCGTGAATCCCGACGCGTCGTGGGTGAGTATGTCCTGACCGAGCACGATTTATTGGCCGGCATTAGCGGCCAAAAACACCCGGATATTATCTGCCTGGCCGACCATGCCATGGACACGCACGGCAGCCATTCCCGCAGCACCGGGGAACTGACCGAACCGTATGGCGTGCCATACCGCTGTATCATCCCCAAGGGCCAACGCAATCTGCTGATTGCCTGCCGCGCGGCCAGTTTTAGTTCGCTCGCCGCATCGAGCTGCCGGTTGTCGCGCACCATGATGCAACTGGGACAAGCCGCAGGAACCGCCGTGGCGGTGGCCAGGGAGCTGAAGGTGGATTTGCCGGACGTGCCTCCGGAACGGCTGCGGACGGCATTACGCCAACAGCACGTTCAACTGGAGCATCCGATGCCGGATGAACTGCGCAGGTATTTAACCAACGATGATGGATTCCAAGTTTTTTCCCCATGAAAACCAACCGACGTGAATTTCTGTGGACTACCGCAACTGCCGCTGTGGCTGGCTTTGGGCTGACTGCCTGCTCCACGCCCGGAAAGCCGGCAGCACGAAAAATTGTCGTGGGGGCGCACCCGTGGGTGTATGCGGCCACCCAACCGGGCTATGACCTCACGCCCGTGTTGCCGCAAATTTTTACCGATATGAGCTATGCCGACATGGACGGCATCGAACTCATGCATACGGCCTTGCGCCCTGATACGGCGGTGGAACACATCGGCGAGTTATCGCGGCAACATAGGCTTCCCGTTATCGGTTCCTCCTTCAGCGGCGCGATGTGGGACCGTCAGCAACATGCAGCCGTCATGGCGGACGCTGAACTCGTCATCCCGCGCCTGGCCAAGCTCGGTGGGCGCACACTGGGCATCTCGGTTGGCCCGATCAAATGGGGGAACAAAGCCCGCAAAACGACGGAACAACTCGACGCCCAAGCGGAGCTGCTCCGCAAAATCATAACCCTCTGCGCCCAGCACGGCATCGTGCCCAATCTGCACAACCACACCTACGAGGTCGAAAATGAGTTGCACGATTTGAAGGGCACGCTGACCCGTTTGCCCGGGACAAAGCTGGGCCCGGACCTCAACTGGCTGGAGCGTGGCGGAGTGGACCCGGCCACCTTCCTCCGGCAATATGGCTCGCAGATTGTCTTCCTCCATCTGCGCGACCAGAAGAAGGACGGACGCTGGTCGGAGGCGCTGGGTGAGGGGGATATGGATTATGCGGGCATCAGCGCTGCCTTGCGGGAGATTCATTTCCGCGGTGATGCCATCATCGAACTGGCCCATGAGCGGGATTTTAAACCCACCCGTCCCCTGCGGGAGAGTCTGAAGATCAGCCGCGAGTTTGTGCGAAACACTTTGGGGTACTGAGCATCTATTGAGCATCTATTGAACTGTACGAACCAGTCATCGAATAACTATGAAACGCAGGGACTTTTTGAAACTGGGCAGTGCCACCGCCACTGTGGGGCTCGGCGGCGCATGGGCACAAGGCACGGATGCGTCAGCAGCGAAACCTGGATGCATTTCCCAACCCGCCCGCGAAATTCCCGTGCTTGCCGAAGCCGACGTGGTCATCTGCGGCGGCGGCACGGCTGGCATTTCCTCAGCGTGCTGCGCGGCGCGGCACGGGGCCAAGGTCATCCTATTGGAGCGCTGGCCCAGCGTCGGCGGCATGGCCACCAACGCGCTCGTCAACATCTGGCATACCAGCGACCGCCAGAAACAGGTCATTCACGGATTCGTGCAGGAGGCGATTGATCGCGGCGGGCGTTTCGTTCGTCGCATGGCCGACTTCCCCAGACGCCCCGAGACGCACGAATTCGATTCCACCGGCATGCGCGTCGTGTTTCACCGCATGCTCAAGGATGCCGGGGTGCGCACCTTCTGCAATCTCCCGGCCGTGGAATCTATCCGCGATAGGGATAGGCTCTCCGCCGTGCTGGTGGACACCAAGACCGGGCGCAAAGCCGTGCGTGCCAAAATCTTCATTGACGCTACGGGCGACGGCGACATTGCCGCCAACGCCGGTGCACCGTTTGACTATGGCCGCACCAGTGATGGCGGAGTGCAGGGCATGACCATGATGTACCGCCTGCGCGGGTTGGATAGCGCCACCATCAAGGCTCACTCCAAAGATGCCGAACGGGTTTTCGCCCTGATGAAAAAATTGCGGGACGAAGGTAAGTTCCCGCAGTTCCTCGAATCGGCAGCCCGCTCCTATTTGATCAGCCCACGCGATCCCATCGTCTCTTATAACATGTGCCCCGTGGCGGGAAACCCGTTGGACGAAGAAGAACTGACCCGGCTTTCCCAACAGGCCCGCGAACAGGTCTATCAATACGTGGATCTCTGGCGGGCGGAAATGCCCGGTTTTGAAAAAGTCGAAGTGGAGCAAATGGGCCACAGCTTGGGTATCCGCGAATCCCGCCGTATTCGCGGCCTCAAGACGTTGAATGCACAGATGGTCGTCAAGGCGGTCAAACAGGCCGATGCCATCGGACACGGTTTCTGGATGATTGATATTCACGATCCGAAGGGCACGGGCCACACGACGTGGGTGGATCAGAAGGCGGAAATGATGCCACCCGTCGGTGATAGTTATCACATTCCACTGGGCATGTGCCTGAATCCGCAGATACTCAACCTCGCCGTGGTTGGTCGGTGCGCCTCCGCCACGCATGAAGCTCATGCCTCCGTCCGCTTGCAAAGCCACTGCATGGTCATGGGTCAGGGCATCGGCACCTGCGCCGCGCTCGCGCTCAATGCCGGCGTGGACATGGGAAAGTTCGGCGTCCAGAAACTTCAGACTCAATTACGCAAAGACGGCGTCTATCTGGAAAACTTACCATCATGAAACTAACAAGCCCAACAATTTTCGTAGGCGCACTGGCGATCATCGCCCTCAACACCCTATTACTGGCTGCCGATCCGGAACTACTGCTGCGCTGGCCGGCCCATGAGGGAACCGGCGCGGTGGTACAAGACACCTCCGGTAATGGCCTAGACGGACGTTCCACCGCTGGCTGGGTTGGCGAGGGCGGCATCAAGGCGCTTTTCTTCGATGGCCAATCCAAATCCGTGGTGCGCGTTCAGGTGCCCGCCGGCAAATATTTGGGCGCCGGCGACTGGTCCTTTATGGCCTGGCTGCGTCCCGAAGTGCTCGGCTTTCCCGGCAAACAGGATCAGCGGCGCATCTTTAATTACGGCAAATATCCGGATGCCTCGGTCAACTTCGATCTCACTGGCCAAGGCGCCTTGAGCTGGTATCTCGTGTACAAGGATGCCAACGGCAAGAGCGTGTCGGCCGGTGGCGGTTCGGTGCCCCGCTTCAAGCCCAGGACCTGGCTGCACACGGCCCTGGTGGTGGATCGCCGCAACGCGCGGGTGACCGTTTACCTGAACGGACGCGAGTCGGGCCAAGGTCCGCTGCCCCAAGGCTGGGCGGCAAATTTCAACCTGGGCAACGAACTCATGATCGGTTCGGGCTGGCAGAATTTCCACGGTGCCATGGCCGATGTGGCTGTATGGCGACGCACCCTTGGTGAGGCCGAGATTAAATCGCTATTCCGCACCCAGAGCCCCGCTTACGGTGTCAAACTGGGCGATGGCATGACCGCCGAGGAAGTCCTGGGCGACCTGGCGGAATTGGGCAACGATGCCATGGCACAGAAGAAAACGGCTGAGGCGCGGACTGCGTTTGACAAGCTACTGACCACCCCCGGTGTGCCACCCGGTTGGGCGGCGTGGGCTGAGTTGCGGATCGCCCAGGCTCACCGGTTGGATCGCAACGATGCGGCCGCCAAGGCGGTTTACCAGCATATCCAGGGCCAGTCGGCGTATCTGGCACACCATCGCCAGGAAGCCGCCGAGCTGCAGCAGGAAATGGAGCGCACTGCCAAAGGGTTACCCGCCCGCGATGTCATGGCCACGCGCACGGTGCTGCCGGTGATTGACCACTATGCAGCGGAAGTCTGGATCGCTCCGGATGGTAACGATGCCTATCGTGGTCAAGCGACCAAACCGGTCGCCACGCTCAACCGGGCGCAGGCGTTGGTGCGCGAACTGCGGCGCACGGTTACCGGCCCCGTCGCCGTCATCTTCAAGAACGGTGAATACCAGTTACACGAGGGGCTGAAGTTGACCGCTGAGGATTCCGGTGCCCCGACTGCCCCCGTCGTTTGGAAAGCCGCTGAGAGCGGTAAGGTGGTGCTTTATGGCGGCATGCGGTTGAAAGGATTTGCTCCGGTGGCGGATGCCTCCGTAGTGGCGCGCCTGGATCCAAAAGCCCGGGGTAATGTCATGGTCTGCGACCTCAAGCAGCTTGGCCTTACGGATTATGGCAGGCTGGCCGTGCGCGGCTACAGCCAACCGCCATCTCCGCCCACCGTCGAGCTATTCGTCAACGGCGAACCGCAGACTCTCGCCCGCTGGCCCAACGACGGTTTTGTGGATGCCGGCAAACTCATCGAGCCCGGCAATAAAACCAATGGCACCCCATCCGTGTTTGAATATCTGGATGACCGCCATGCCCGGTGGACCAATGCCGAAGATGCCTGGCTGTTTGGCTATTGGCGTTATCTCTGGGCGGATGCCACGCTCAAAATCGGCAAGCTCGATACCGCCAGCAAGCGTATCACCTCCGCCCAGCCCTATTGGATGAGCCATAACGGCATGGACACCAAGCAGGGCATCAAGTATTACGCATTTAATTTGCTGGAAGAGTTGGACCGTCCCGGCGAATGGTATTTGGACCGCAGCCAAGGCCTGCTTTACCTCTGGCCCACTGGCGATCCGTCTCGCCAGACCATTGAGTTGGGCGTCCTGTCCTCGCCCTTTATGACGCTCACCAAAACCGCGCATGTGCGGTTTGAAGGCCTCGTCTGCGATCTCGGGCGCTTTGATGGCATCCAGATTTCCGGCGGTGAAAATGTGCAGTTGGTCGGTTGCGTGGTGCGGCGCATGGCCGGGAGTGGCATAACGATTTCCGGTGGCACCCGGCACACGCTGCTGGGTTGCGACATCCATCATCTCGGTCGCGCCGCCACCACGTTGAAAGGCGGCAACCGGGCCACGTTGGAGCGGGCGGACTTCCTCATTGAGAATTGTCACCTGCACCATTTCGGCCGCATTGACCGCACCTACACCCCGGCCATCCAGGCCGAAGGCGTCGGCATGCGTTTTGCGCATAACCTCATGCACGATTGCCCCAGTTCGGCCATCCGCGTGGACGGCAACGACGTGCTCATGGAATACAATGACGTCCATAGCGTCCTGCGCGAATCCGACGATCAGGGCGGCATGGAAACCTTCGGCAACCCTTCCTTTCGCGGCCTGGTCTTCCGCTATAACCGTTTTGAAAACGTCGGCAACGGTTCCACCATGGTCAATGGTCAATCCGCCATCCGCTTTGATGACGTGATCAGCGGCATGCTGGTCTATGGCAACCTGTTTATCCGCTCAGCGAACGGCCATTTTGGTGCCCTCCAGATCAACGGCGGCCGGGATGACATCATGGATAACAACCTGTTCGTGGACTGCAAACTGGGCATCAGCGGTCGCTATTGGAAGAACCATAAGCACTGGACGGCGTCCGAGCAGGGAGTCACGCGCGATGTGTTCCGCACGCCCCTCTATCTCCAGCGTTACCCGGAAATTGCGAACATGTTCGATGGCAACGGCCGCAACTTCGCCTGGCGGATGGCCTTGATTGACTGCGGCACACCGATTGTCCAAAAGGCGTTCTTCGACATCCTTGCCCTGCGCAGTTGGACTTCCAAAGATCCGGGCATCGCCGAACTCGCCAAGCGCCAATGGAATCTTGCCGCCGATAGCGAACTCGTGTTGCGCCTCGGACTCCGCCCGATCCCCCTGGCCGAAATCGGGCTTTACGCGGATCGCACCCGTGCCAGTTGGCCGGTAATCACCACGCCGGTTGAAGTGCCCGATTGGCGCGAAGCGGTAAAACCGCGTCCCTGGCCGGAATAAGCCAATCAAGATATCCTGTATATTTTAAAAACTGTTCCAGGAAAATAACGGATGATTTTCCAGTTGCAGAATGACGGTGTTTCACCCAATACTAGGGCGAATGGTTACGGTGACAGAGCCGCGCACATACAGCGTGTGCGTGTGCTTACAGCCGTAAAGTAATGTGATTAAACTTTAGTTAAAGACAAATGCTGTGCTAATGCAGAGTCGAGGGGTAAAGTCTTCGCTCTTGGCATGTGTGAATACGAATTGAAACCTGATATGGCAACCATACCCGTACAATTTTCCAATGTCACCGCCGTGGCCAAAGCCAATGTTTATTTCGATGGCAAGGTCGTCAGCCACACCATCCTGTTTCCGGACCAAACCAAGAAGACTCTTGGCCTGATTTATCCAGGCAAATACCACTTTGGCACGGACAAGGCCGAGCGCATGGAAATTGTGGCGGGCGCGGGTCAAGTGAAACTTGATGGCCAACCAGGCGTCAACGAGTATTCCGGCGGCACCGCGTTTGAAGTGCCGGCTAAATCAGGCTTCGATATTGAGGTGAAGACCGGTATCTGTGAGTATATTTGTTCCTTCCTCAATTAAGGAAGGTTCGGTTGCGTATTCGGGCTATGCACGAGGTTTTGATTCCGCGAGCTTAAGGTGTCACCAGCTCGACTTTGATGTGGTTGAGGTTCGTGGTGCCCAACTGCATCAGGCTGGCGTTGGGGTAGATGTCGAATTGCACGGTGGAGTTCTTCATGCCCATGCGGCCCCTCTGGCGGCCCAGTTCCTGCAATGATAACGTGTCGAGGGCGACGGCGTCCCGGCTGAAGCGCAGTTGGTTCAGGACGGTGGAGTAATGCAGCAGGCTCTGGTTTTCGCCCAGGTACTGGCAGAGTAGCGCGTCGGTGATATGCAGCACCACCCGATCATACAATGCTTCAATGCCAAATATTTCCGGTACCGGATCAGCCAATAATGTGCGTTCTTGTTCAAAACGGATGGTGTTATCCATGCTGCCCATGGCCAGGCTGAACAGGTGTCCGGTCACGCCTGCTTCGTAGTGGTTCACCAGCGGGGCGATGCTGATGATCTTGGTTAACTCATGGGTGACCAATTTGGTCATGAATGATTTACGCCCCACCGGCTCGGGCTTGCCGAATTCGAGGTCACCCCACACCGGTTTGCCGGTCACCGCATTTTCGTAAAACACCTTTTCGTCATAGCCGCTTTCCAACGCGCCGGCAGCGCGCACCCCGAGCGTTTCGGCCAGGGTGACAAAACCGGCGCGCCGGAGGTCTTCACCACGTTTGTCCCAAATCACGATTTGAGCGGGCTTGAGCCCGGCAGAGATCAGGCTGCGGACGACAGCGGAAACCACGGCGGGGCGCGTGCCGCTCGTCGGGCCAGGGGCGGTATAGACCTTGATCCCAACCACGTCTTGAGTGGTAAAAAGGCTGCGCCAAGCCACTGCTGGCGTTGCCAGCCCGGTTAACTTGGTAATGCCGCGCGCGACCATGGCATCCACCACGGCAGGTTGCGGGTTAAATGTCTGCGTTGCGCGTTGGTCCTGGACGACCACCACGCGCGCAAGCGCATTCGATCCTTCAGCCGCAGTTATTTTGGCCGGACGTGCCTCGGGAGTGGTTCCGGCGTTCGCCGAAAACCAAGCCATCCAGACTATGACCAACCGGGCCAAGGACATTATTTGTTGTGCGTTTCTTGACACTTCAGGGCGCGGATGTTACCACCAACACCGATGCTGACCACAAAAAAACGGGTCGGAAAGCCGGAATTGTTATTCCTGCTTTTGGCCATGCTGTTGGGCCTCGGTGGATGCACTCCGCCAGGGCCGCGCGCGCTGCTGGATGGAGAACAGTTGATTCAATCCGAAAAATACGGCGAGGCGATTGAACAATTGCGCAAAGCCACCGCCTTGATGCCCAACCATGCGCAGGCATGGAACCACCTTGGGCTGGCCTACCACAAGGCGAACCTGCCACGCGAGGCAGGTGAATCGTACCGCAAAGCACTGGCGGTGACCGGTGGGAACCTTGCGCCCGCCCGCTACAATCTGGGCTGTTTGTTGCTTGAACAGAATCGTGCCGCCGATGCGGCCAACGAGTTCACCACCTATACGTTGTTGCAACCCAAGTCCACGGATGGTTGGTTGATGCTGGGCACGGCCCATTGTCGTGCCCGGCGCGGGGATGAAGCCGAAAAGGCGTTCAAGCAGGCGGCATTGCTGAACCCGAAACTGGCTGCCGCCTGGAATGGCATGGGCATGGCGACCATGTTCCAACGCAACAAAGTCCGGGAGGCGAATAATTATTTCACCACCGCCCTCCAGATACAGCCGGATTACCGGCCCGCGCTGCTTAACCTTGCGGTTGTGCAGCATGTTTATCTCAGCAATCGCGTGGCGGCGCTGCCCTATTATCAGCGTTACCTTGCGGCCAGTGGCCCGCGTCCTTATGATTATGATGTCGTTGCCGGCGTCATTCGGCAAATCGAACATGAAATGGCCCCGCCGCCGCCCAAGCCGCTGGTGACCAACAGCCCACCCCCCACCATATCTGTGGGCAAGCCAACGCCGACCAATTCCATCCCGGTCACGACCGTTTCAACGAATCGCCCTTCCGCGCTTCCAGTCCGTGAAGTTGCCAAGACCAATGCGGTGGTGCTATTTTCTCCTCCCCCTCCCGTGGTCGTTCGCCCGACAGCGAATGTGGACCTCCAGCCAATGCCACCTGCCAAGCCGCCTGAGCCGGTGGTTCGCGTTGTTACTCCGCCGTCCTCGCCAGTTAAACCTGAAGCAGCCAAGCCCTCCGTGACTGATCTGGTTGACGTGCCCGCCAAAAACAATACTGCCGCCATGGTCGAGCCAGCGCGGATGGAAACACCCGGTGTAAAGCGCTATACGTATCAGCGTCCCACTAAACCGGTGGCGGGGGATCGAAAATCAGCGCTAACGTTCTTTTCTGCTGGCATCAAGGCGCACCGGGACAAGCGCTGGACCGAGGCGCTCCAGGGCTATGAGGCAGCCATTCGGGCTGATCCCGTTTTGTATGAGGCGCACTATAATGCCGGTTTGGTGGCGATCGAATTGAGTGATTTACCCCGCGCTTTTCTCGCGTTTGAAACCGCGCTGGCGCTTAATGCAGACGCGGCGGAGGCGCGAGCCAGCCTCGCTTCAGCGTTGCAACAAGGTGGATTTTTTGCGGATGCCGCCGAGGAGCTGGAGCGCGCACTTCAGGCTAACCTGCTGGATACGCGCGCCCGCTTGCAAGTGGCTAATTTATACGCCCAGCATTTGGGGCGACCCGCCAAGGCGCGGGAGCATTACTTGGAACTTCTGAAGCAGGAACCACAGCATCCTCAAAGTCCGGCTATCCGCCATTGGTTGATGCAAAATCAATAGCCAGATCGGCTTGCGGATTCGCGTTTCTCGGGTACCTTTAGCCATGGTTATTAAGTACGGTGAAACGGTATGAATTTGGACGAAATCTCGGGTAATTGGTTTGATGTGGTCGTCGTGCTGGTCATGTTGGCGGGACTGTGGCGTGGCTATAAGCGCGGATTGTCTGAGGAGATGCTTGGCATTTTGCCTTGGCTGGCTGGCGTGATGATGGGTGGTAAATACTATGGAGTTATGGCAGATTTATTGGCTCCTGCCACGCGTCAGCGTGCCGTCTATAACAGCATTCTTGGGTATCTCATCATCCTGATTCTCATTTTACTGGGGTTTGCCTTGATTAAAAAGGTGGTGGGACAAAAGCCGGTAAGTAGTGAATTGTTCGGACGCTCGGAGCATCTTTTGGGAATGCTGTCCGGCCTGACGCGATACTTGTGCATCGTGGTGGCGGTGCTGGCAATTTTGAATGCGATTGTGTATTCACCCCAAGAGATTGCCGCCCAGCGGGTGGATGAGAATGCTCCGTCGGGAAGTCCGGCTTTGCCTGGCTTTGCGGTCGTGCATTACCAAATCATGCAGGAATCCGCAATCGTCCTGTTTATGCAACAACACTTGAGCACCTTGTTGATCACTCCGGTAACTACCGCCGAGGCGCCCAAGCGTGACAATCTGCGCAAACGAGTTGAAAAAGAACTCAATCGGGTGATTGAGAATAAATAAAACCGGTGTAAGGCCGACATCGGATTCTGTACCGCCCACCCCGATTGGTCGGGGGGAGCTTTCTGTGATCAGCCGAGATGATGCCGTCTTACTTCACCATCACCACTTCCATGGTCTCTTGCTTGGGTTTTACCGTGTCTTCATTGGTCACCGCTGGGACTGACACCGGTTTTTCCAACGGTTCGCTCTTGGGATCGGTGGTCTGATCACTGGCCTTGTGGAACTTGACGCTGACGATCTTGCTGACGCCCTGCTCCTGCATCGTGACCCCGTACAGCACATCCGCCATGCCGATGGTGCGTTTGTTGTGGGTGATGATGATGAATTGCGACAGGGTCAGGAACCGCTGCAACACCCGGATGAAACGATTGATGTTGGATTCGTCCAGCGGCGCGTCCAACTCGTCCAGCACGCAGAAGGGGCTCGGCTTCACCTGGTAGATCGAGAATAGCAGCGCCACCGCGGTCATGGTTTGCTCACCGCCAGAGAGAAGTGAAATGCTTTGCAGTTGCTTGCCAGGCGGGCGCGCCACAATGTCAATGCCGCTTTCCAACACATCGTTCTCGTCCACCAGAATGAGATCCGCCTTGCCGCCATTGAACACCTCGACGAACAGATTGCGGAAATTTTCGCGAATCTTGTTGAAGGTTTCCACGAACATTTCCTTGGTCTGGGTGTTGATGCGGTTGATCACATCCGCCAGTTGCTCTTTGGCTTTCACCAAGTCCTCATGCTGGGTGCTGAGGAATTTGTAGCGCTGCTCGGTTTCCTCGTACTCCTCGATGGCGACCAGGTTGACGGGGCCCATCTCATCCAGCCGCTGTTGGAGGGACGTCACTTGCTCGGCCACCGCATTCCAATCGGTGCCCGCACCAGAGGCTGACATCTGTTCTGGAGTCAAGGTTTCCACTTTGGCCGGGCCTTCATCCGCATAGGTGATGGTGATGCATTCGCTTTGGATGCTGTCGAGGGCTATCTGGTATTTCTGCTGGATGCGTTCGCGCAGATTCTGCACGGCCATTTCTTTCTGGGCCAGTTCCACGTCAATGGTGCTGCGATGC
Source organism: Verrucomicrobiota bacterium (assembly GCA_037139415.1). NCBI lineage: Bacteria > Pseudomonadati > Verrucomicrobiota > Verrucomicrobiota bacterium. The sequence continues at coordinate 18,295 of JBAXGN010000007.1, forward strand.
TGCTGCACATCCGCAAGCCGTTTACGTTCCCCGCGCAAATCTTCCTCCCGGCGCATGACATCCGTTTCCCGTTCGCTCTTTTGCGCCATTAACTGGGCCGCTTGGGCGTTGACCACTTCCCGCTCATGCTGCAGGCGGTCAATTTGGCGGCGCGAATCCTCATTTTCCGCATCGGCCTGCGCCTTGCGGTTGACGAATTCGCCCATTTCGGACTGCCGTTGTCCTGACAATTGCTTCATTTCCCGGATCCGCTGCTCCAACGGCCCGCGCTGTCTGCCCAGCGACGCGCACAACTGTTCCTCGGCGGCCAACGCTACTTTGGATTCCATGACTGCCGCCGTGGCTGCGTCACGCTGTTGCCGCAACGTCTCCAAACCGTTGTTCAATTCCGCCACCTGCGCTTGCAGCGACTGCTCGCGCTCTTCCATCGTCTGTAATTGCGTCGCCAGATTGGTGCGCTTCTGCATACCTTCCTGCTCCTGCGCGGCCAGGCTCTGAATCTCGTACATCACCGTCTCGACCTTTTGGTTGAGCACGCGATGCGAATTATGCAGGGCATTGATTTCGCCCTGATGGGTGGCCACGGATACCTCTTGTGCGCGCAGTTCGGTTTGCGCCTGCTGCAGACCCGCCTGCAGCGCGGTTTGCTCCGCCTGGAGGGCACCCTTGCTTCGGCTTGTCTCGTTGCTCTGCTCCTGCAGGAGCGCCAGGCTGCTCTTCAATTCGGCAATCTGGTTTTTGCGGCCTAGGATTGAGGATGGTCCTTTGCCCGCACCGTTGGTGTAGCCACCAGTGAAAACACCGTGGCGGCTCAATAATTCGCCGGTGGCGGTGACGAAATCAAACCGGCCATGGCAATCACGCCAGGCCTGGGTGGCCGTTGCCAAATCCGGCACGATGCGCGTCTGTCCCAGAAGTCCTTGCAACAGCGGTTTGACGATGTCATCCGCCTCGATGACACTGATGGCGGCGCGGCCCGGCTGGTCCCCCGCCAATGCCTCGGCATCCATTGTCCCGATGGCGGTGTGCAACGCGAGTGCCGCGATGCTGGCCTTGCCGCGCTTGTTGTTGCGCAGGTCGTCCAGAATCTGGTGTGCGGACTCCGGGTGCTCGGTCAACACCAGTTGCAGATGGTGGCCCAAGGCGGATTCCACGGCGACCACATGTTCATTGGGCACGCGCACGTGATCCACCAGCGAGCCCAGTACAGCGGCAGATTGCTTCAAGGCCGCCTGCGCGCCGGCCCCAAAGCCTTCGTGCGAATCTTCCAATTGTTCCAATACATGGAGTTTGGAGCGTTGTTCCGCCTGCTGGCGCAGCACGCTATCCAAATCCTGTACGATCAAAATCATTTCCTGCTGGATTTCTTTGAGCCGTTGCAGACGTTCCTCCACGGTGCCACGCTGGGTGAGGACATTTTGCCGTTCCTGTTCCATGTTGGCGGCAAATTGTGCCAACCGCTGTTCCAGCCGCACCCGCTCCTCTTCCAGTTGGATTTTTTCGGCGGAAAGCTTTTCCAATCGCACGGTGTTACCCTGTTTTTGCAGGTCCAGTGCGTTGAGTTCGTTGCGTACACGCGAAAGCTGTTGGGCGGCACTGAAGGCATCGGTCTGCGCCTGGCGCAGCGATTCCAGTCGCTCACGCAATTCACTCTCGACATCGGTCAATGCGGCGCGCCGCTCTTCAACGGCGTTGCGGTACTGATCCACCGCCACTTCCGAAAGAGCCAACCGCTCGCTCACCGCCGTCAGTTCCTGTTCTGCGGCCAGCGTTCGTTCCTCCGCCTGGGCAATGTCACCCATCGCCTTGGAGTTTTGCGATTCCAATTCGCGCAGCCGTTCCTGATTGAACTGGATCCGGCTTTCATGCCGTTCGGATTGCCCTTTGAGTTCAAGTCCCTTCTGCTGGGCCTGGCTGATTTCGTGTTCGAGTTCGGATAATCGTTCGCGCAACTGGGTCAGTTCGGACTCCCGCCGCAGTAATCCTTCCGAACAAACCTCGATTTCCACGCGCAATTTCTCCGCCGTTTCCCGGCGCTCGCGAATCTCCGTCTGCAATACATCAAACTGGTGGCGTGCCAGTTGGGTGTCCAGATGCTGCAATTCCATCATCAACTGTTTATATCGGCGCGCCTTGCCCGCCTGACGTTGCAGGGAGCCAATCTGGCGTTTGACTTCCTTGATGAGGTCTTCGACCCGCAACAGGTTCTGATCGGTGGCTTCCAGCTTGCGCAAGCACTCCTTCTTCTGCGACTTGAACTTGGTGATGCCGGCGGCCTCTTCAAACACCAACCGCCGATCTTCCGGCTTGCTGGACAATATCTGGGTGATATTGCCTTGGGCCATGATGCTGTAACTCGCCCGGCCCATCCCGGTGCCCATGAAAAGCTGTTGAATGTCCTTAAGCCGGCAGAGGGTGCGGTTAATGAAATATTCGCTGCTTCCATCGCGGAATACCCGGCGGGTGACCGTGACCTCATTATAGGCCACTTCAATTCCGGCAGCCTTCAAATGCGCTTCTTCGCAACCGCCGATGGTAAGCGACACCTCAGCCATACCCAACGGTTTGCGACCGTCCGTGCCGTTAAAAATAACGTCGGCCATCTCACCGCCACGCAAGGCTTTGGCTGATTGCTCGCCTAATACCCAACGGATTGAGTCCGACACATTGGACTTGCCACACCCATTGGGGCCGACAATCGCGGTCACTCCGGGCTGGAAGTTCATCGTGGTCTTGTCCGCAAAGGACTTGAACCCCAATACTGTCAAATTCTTCAGGTACATGTTACGTGCAGAAAACATAACCGAAGAACTGTATGCCGTAAAGTGAAAACCACAACATTTTGTGGTTAGTTATTCACAATCATACTACTAATTGGGTATAACTTCTGATTGACACTGGTAATTTGAATAGTCTAAACGGAACAAATTACCCTCCCAATCATGCTACTCAGAAGCTCCTTTTTCGAGCGGGGATTAACTGAATCTGAATGGTCTATGGAAAATGGAAGGTTCTATTAAAAATACGTAAAATCCATCAATACCCGCAAAGCAGGTGCCGACTCCGGTTCCTCAAGAGGTCATCCAGCGTTGTTCCCTGCTTGAAAGTCAGCGAATAGCAGAGAACGCATGGGCGGGATACCCGTCGGGCGGTTCACGCCTTCGTTACCACGTCTTCCCGTGCTTTGATCTGCAGCGGGCCAACTTGGTTCTGTTCAGGGCCGGGCCAGCGGACGGGTGTTCCAAATGGCCGCGATCGGGTGCTCGTCAATGACGTTGAAGTAAATGCCCTGGATGCGCTGGGGGTCGAAGAAGGTGATGCCCTTGTAGAAGTAGAGCGGGATGATGGGCGGTTCGGTCTCCACCAGCAGGGTTTCGGCCTGCCGCATCAGGGCGGCGCGGCGCTCGCGATTGACTTCCAGGTTGGCCTGGTGAACCAGTTCATCGTAGCGCGCATTCTTCCAGCCCGTGCGGTTATTGCCGTTCTGGCTGAGGAAACAATCCAGGAAGGTGTTCACGTCGTTGTAATCGCCCACCCAGCTTGCCCGGCAAAGGTCGTAGTTGAGTTTGTCCTGTTCCGCCAGGTACACCTTGAACTCCGTCTGCCGGATTTCCACCAGCACGCCGAGTTCGCGCCGCCACATTTCCTTCAGTTCGATGGCGATTTGCTCGTGCTGGCGCGAGGTGTTGATGAGATACGTGAGCGTCGGCAACCCTTTGCCGCCCGGGTATCCGGCGGCCGCCAGCAACTGCCGGGCGCGGGCGGGATCAAACCCCAAGCCGGTGGGCGGGGTGTAATTGCGCGTGCTGGTGGGCGTGAATGACGTGGCAATGGTTTCGCCGCCGCGCGTGATCTTATCCACGATGGTGCGCTTATCCACCGCCAGCGCCAAGGCTTGCCGGACGCGCACATCTTTGAGCGGACCCTGCGTGACGTTCATCCGCACAAAGTAACTTCCGAGGTAATCAAAGGCGTGGTAATACGGTTTTGGGCGCAAGGCATCGAGCAGCTCGGAGGGGATCAAGCCTTTATCCCAGATAATATCCGCCTGGCCGGAGATGAACAGGTTCAGCGCAGTGGTCGGGGATTCCACCGGCAGGATGTCCACCGTCTCGCTGCGGGTGTTGGCGGCATCCCAGTAGCGCGGATTCTTGCGCAGGCGGATGCGGTCGTGAATGCGCCAGTACTCCAACAGATAGGGGCCGCTCACGGGGACGGGCGGGCGCATCAGCCATTGGTCGCCATACTTCTCGATGGCTTGACGCGGCACGACGGCCAGCGGACGGTAAGCGCAGAGGTCCAGAAAGAAGGCGGCCGGGCAGGTCAATTCGACGCGCACGGTGCGCGCATCCACGGCCTGAATGCCCAGGCGGCTGGCGTCTTTGATTTTACCGGAAATGATTTCTTCCGCATTCTTCACCTGATACAGCGAGCTGGAATAACCGGCGCCGTTGACCGGATCGGCCAGTCGCCGCCAGGAATAGACGACATCCGCAGCGGTGATCGGCTCGCCGGTGGACCACACGAGGTTCGAGCGCAGATGAAACGTATAGGTGCGGCCATCCGGGGTGATCTCCCAGCGCTCGGCTAATCCGGGAATCGGATCGCCGGTCTTGGGATCGTAACGGGTCAGGCCATCGAACAGCGCGCCAATCACCCGGCCATCGGGTTGCGCAGTGAACAGAGCGGGATCGAGCGATTCCGGCTCCGCGCCGTTCAGGATGATCAGGTCCGCTCGAGGAGCACGGGAACCGCAAGCGGTGAGCAGGAGGACGGCCAGGACTGCGAGTAAGGCAATAGACTTGGTAGCCGCCGAGGTAAGGAGGCGGACCAGCTTGGAATAAATCTGAAGCCCGAAATCCGAAGTCCGAAAGAAGCCCGAAAATCGAAAGCCGAAACCGAACCCGGTTGGAGATTTCAACGCCTTACTTCCAATTCCCGACTCCTGTCCCGCGCCACCCTTTCGGCATTCGGCATTCGGATTTCTTTCGGTATTCGGCATTCGGTATTCGGATTTCATGTCCCGCCCGCGGCGTTACTCCTTCACGCGGAAACCCATTGCCTTCACCACTTCGCCGCCGGGCAGGGTGTATGGCGTGTTGCCGAAGTTCACCGTGACGACCGTCCCGTTGGCGAAGGCGGTCTGTTGCACGGCGCGGTCTTGGGTGAGGAACCGGTGATCCGTCATCTCCTGGTAGCCAATCTTGCGGATGGTGGGGCAGGTGTTTTGATAACTCTGCACGAACCGCGCTCGGTTCTGTTCGTAGTACCGTTTGTCGAACATGAACATGGGCGGCACGCCGTAGAGGATGTTGAACAAATCACGCTTATCCCACAGCGCGGGCAGTTTGTTGTTGTAATCGCCCCAGTACCAGTACGAGACGACGCAGTCGTGATACACCAGCTCCCAAAGCGGCAGGCGATAGTCATGCCCGAGCTGGAACTTGGCCACGTTGGGGGGCACATTGGTCCAGATGACCTGCATCTTGCGGCCCGAATCCGGCACGCGGTACGGCCCGAGGCTCATCATGCCCTCAAAGAAATGGAGATACGGCACCGACGCATCATGGCCCGTTTCGCAACCGGTCACCAGCTTGCTGTCCTCCGAGACATACCGCAGCAGCGCCATCTTGGCCTGTTTGCTTTCGGTGCGGGTCATGGGATGGTCCGGGTGGTAGCATTCATGCCACGGGGCGGCGGTGGTGGTGTCAATGAAGCGCCCGTGGTACGGATGCGTGGCCAGTTCCGCCGGCATGCGCTCGCGCGCGTACGGCAGCGCCTGCTTGTCGCAGATCACGCCGCAGGAAATCATGGTGCCATCCCTGGCCTCCACGCCCCAGCCGGGGATCCAGCGGCCATTGCGGTCCAGGATGATGTCCTTCGGCCAGGCGTTGGTGGTCCAATCGCTGTGAATATATCGCAGCCGCGGGAAATTGGTGGCGGCCATCACATCCTGGTATATGTCGTAGCGGCTGGTCAGCACATCCAGCGCGTTCAACGCCTTCAGATTCTCCGCCGATTGCCGGTTGCTCCAGAGTATGCGGTCCATCCCGGCCGCCTTCATGTCGCGGACGATGGACAGGGAATCCTTGTCCCAGCACCAGACATTCACCGCGCCAATCAACTGATCCACGTTGGGATTAAACTGCCGCTTTTCCGCCAGCGTCTTGAGCAGCCCGGTCTGCTTCGCATGAGCGCGGTAGCGCTTGGCCATGGCCACATGCCCGCCTTGGTCAAAGAAAACGTAGCGCAACTTGCGCGTGTAACCGAACTGTTGCCGCTGCGGATCCCATTGCGGCACGATGGCGAGCCGGCCCTCCACCCGTTCGATGCGGATCGTCACATCATCCTGCGATTCCAGGATGGCCATCTGCCCGCGCACGCCATCGGTCACGCCGTAGAATCCCATGCAGATGCCGTGCCCGCCGTAGGCGATCAGGCTCATCGGCTGGATGGTGGGATCATCCACCGGATAAGAAATCCCCTCATTCATGGGCACCACCAGGTAATCCCCCGGCTGACCGGCGAAGGGATGCGGGAAACGCAACGTGCTGGTCATCTCCCCTTGTGCCGCCAGTTCCACCGTCAATTCCGGGCGCGCTCCATTCAACTGCATCGTGGCGCTGATATCGAGTCCCGTGCCGCCATGATACAGACTGCACAGCAACCGCCCGTCTTTCACGGCCGCCGTCTTCAGGATGCAATCGGTGGCAAACGGTCGCTGCGTCCAGGTCCGGCCCGCCTTGCGGTCGAGCACGCTGAGCGTTGCATTCGTGGTGTTGAACGAAACCTCCAGGGCCGCGTTGCGCAGCGTCAATTCTCCCGGCAGGTTCGCCGGACGCAACGCCAGCAGGTTGCCTTTGCCCGTCACCGCATAATCGTCCACCTGCAATTCCACTTTCCCATGGCCGATCAGGCGCGGCTGCATCCGCGCGACATTGGCGGGGATGACGATCCGGGTTTTCACTAACTGCCACTCGGGTGTTTTGGCGGCGCGGCGTTCCCCGGCGGACCACGCGACATTCTTGCCCGCCGCATCCCACATGGCGGCGCACAGCCTGGCCTCACCCTCGCTGGTCATCCGCACCCAGCATTCCAGATCAATGAGGTCGCCGGGCTTGACGGCCCCGTTGAACGTCGGTTCCAGGCTCCAATCCTCCAAGCCGGTGTGCTGCAGCCGCAGCGCGGATTGTCCGCTGTGGAAGTTCTTGGAATCCAGTTGCACGGAGATGCCGCCGGAAGTGCGCGACCAAGCCCGCCAACCGTTCATTCCAGACTCAAACCCGCCATTGACGACCATCTGCGCCTGCGTGCCAGCCGTCTGAAGGAATAATGCCAGGACAGCCGAGTGCCAAAGTGTGCCAATTTTCATAACATGATTCATTGTGTAACCGGCCCCCATTAAATCACCCGGCAGCCTTTGGGAAAGATAAATGTGGCAAACTTGCAATGCCAACATTCGGTTCCAATAGCTTCTTCCTCGCAACCCCAGGCTCCGTTGCCGAAATCCTTGCAGGATTTCCTGAACCGGTTTCGGACAATCCAGTATGGATTGTGTCACCGGAGGCCAAGGTTGAATCGGCAAGGGAAATAGGGGCCGATTCTACCTTGGTTACGCCGACTACCGTGATCGGGCAACCCCGAAGGCGGTTGCGGCAATGAATGCGGCGGGACTGGAGACCGCTCCCCGGTATTGGCTAAAGCGCTTGGTTAGCGCAAACGCTTATCCTCATCTATCCTTGGCTCCACCACAGTGCCGTCCATCAACACGATCACGTGGAGAGTTGGCGGAACTCCACTGAATTCGTCCATCTGCACGAAATGAATAACATAATACCAGTGCAGACTATCGCCGGCATCCACCAACGTGATGCTCCCGCGCTTCCAACCCTTCGTATCTGAGATGAGCTTCCGAAACTTGGCTGTCGCTAACTGATCTGCCCTGCGGGGCGCTAAAGGCGGTGAGTCGGCGTCCGCTTTCCAGATAGGCGTTTTGAGCACACGTTCGCCAGTCACCTCGAAACCAAACCTTTTGCCGAGCGCATAGCTGTGCATCGTGCTCGAAGTGAACACATCCGCGTAAAGCACGGCTGTGAACATCAGGATGGTAATGATGAAAGTACGCATAGATCGCTAATATTACTCTTGAACGAACCTATCGTTCGTGGTTTCCGGTAGCCAGTTGATTATCGTGCTGTCGACCATCCCCAAAAAGGCCCCGCTGGTCAATTGCAAAACGGCATTGCGCAGAGGTGTGATGAATTGATTCGGGCTTTCTTTCTGGCACCTCTTCAAGGTGCAGTTGGGTTTATTGGGCGCGGTACCGGAGGTCATGCCCCGTTCCCCTCATGACGCTCCGGCTAGTTATCTGTCATCCCGTGCGGGATGATGGGTAATCGTGGCTGCTTGTCCAGCCGCCACGGCCGTTACACCGGCAAGAACCACCAAGATCGTAATAAGTCGTTGCATAGAATTATCTTTCATGAGGAATGATCCGATTGAAGACGAGGATAGTGGCTGCCCGCCAAAAGGTGGAAATGGGATGCACCAAAGTCGGAACCACGGCAGCCTGAACTACCTTTGCATCGGACCATTCCGCCCGACCATCCCCGCGCCAACTGAATTGACGCGGGGAGGCTACCGAACATAGTTCTGGCTTTCCTTCCTATAACCCGCGCAAGGGAAAAATGCAAAAAGCCTTCGTGGAAAGTGTCGGTTGCTGCAATCCGTGAAAAAGCACGTAGTTTTCAGGGGTGAACCCTGATCCTCGCCTAAGCCCGAGCGCCTCCAAAGATACCCAAGCCAATTGGGATCCGGCAAATTCCGTGCCAATCTACAAATTGTATGGAACCGTGATTTGCGAAGAGATCGGCTTAGGCGAGGTATTTTCGCACTTTATTTTTCTTAGGCGTGGATTTTGGGGTGAATGCTAACGCTTGACAAAAATGGCAGATACGCTTGTTTCTGTAACGACAGAAATAAAAGAAATACCATCTTCATTTATGCGAATCGTTGTCACTGGCGCGTTTGGTTATTCGGGTAAGTATATTACGCAACGGCTGCTCCAAGCCGGGCATGAAGTGTTGACCCTGACTAATTCGCTTACCCGTCCCAATCCGTTTGGCGCGGCGGTGCGGGCGATGCCGTTTAATTTTGATCAGCCCGCGTTGCTGCGAGAATCTTTGGCCGGCGCAGATGCCCTGATCAATACCTACTGGGTCCGGTTTGATCACGCCTTGTTCCGGCACGACACTGCGGTTGCCAATACCCGCACGCTCTTTCAATCGGCGAAGGCCGCCGGCATCAAAAGGATTGTGCATGTCAGCATCACCAATCCGGATATCCGGTCCCCGCTGCCGTATTTTCGCGGCAAGGCAGAGCTGGAAACGGCGCTGCAAGATATCGGTTGCTCGTACTCCATTTTGCGGCCCACGGTGCTTTTTGGTAAGGAAGACGTGTTGATCAACAATATCGCGTGGGGGATAAGGCATCTGCCGGTGTTTGGAGTGTTTGGAGACGGCCAATACCGATTGCAGCCAATCTATGTGGACGATCTGGCAGCCTTGGCGGTGGATCAGGTTCAGCAATCGCAAAATGCGGTGATTGATGCCATCGGGCCGGAGACGTTTACTTACCGTGGGTTGGTGGAGCACATTGCAGAGACGCTTAGCCTGAAGCGCAAAATCATCCGGGTATCTCCCGCCGTGGGCTATTGGTCATGTACCTGCCTGGGCTGGGTAATGCGGGATATTGTCATCACGCGTGAGGAAATCCAGGGGCTGATGGAAGGACGATTATGCGTTCAATCGCCGCCGGTCGGCACCACCAAGCTGAGCGCGTGGATCAAGCAACATCGGGATACCCTTGGGCTGCATTACACGAGTGAGATGCAACGGCGCACGCATCGGGGCGAGAGATACGGCAGTAATTAGAGTTTTGCCTGGTTTGAGTTCATCGCGTGTGAGATGTCTGAATTTACTTTTTCTACACAATTCTCCTTGCTGTTTTGACGGGGCTACATTGAAATGACGCAGAGCTTAACCGCCCTATGAAACTATTTATCATACTGATGGTCATCACTGCGCTGACGGCTGGCGCGGCGGTGGCTCAAACCGTCAACTTCGACCATGTCAAGTTAATCAAATTATGAACAAACACATGCAGTTAGTTGCCCTCGTCTTTGCGCTGGCCCTCCCGACTACCGCGTCTGCCGAAGATGTCTCTCGGGATGGCTTGCTTGACCGCATTTACGGCGGTTGGACCGGTATGTTGATCGGCGGCATTGAAGGGCTGCCGCACGAATGGAAATACAAGGAGCAACCGCGTGATACGCTGCCGGAATTCACCTTCCTGAAGAATGGGGCGCGGACCGATGATGATAATGATTTTGAGTGGACGCACTTGTGGTTTATGGCCAAAGAGGGCGAGATTAAGTTGCCCTATTCCCGGATCGTGGAGATTTGGAAGGCGAACATGAACTCCGGCATCTGGGTCGCGAACAAGAAGGCGCGTGAACTGATGGATCAGGGAGTCGTGCCGCCCGCCACCGGCACGGTGGCCCGCAACCCGCACGCCTGGTATAATCTTTCCGGCCAGTTCTGTGTGGAGTCGTATGGCCTGATTGCCCCCGGTATGCCGCAGACGGCGGCGGACATCGGCCTTCACTATGCCCGTATTGCGGTCTCCGAGGAGCCGCTCCAGGCTGCGCAATATTGGACGAGCCTTATCAGCCTGCGCGCGTTTCACCAAGGTACGGTCGAGGAGGCGATGCAACTCGCCCTTGCGGCGGTGGACCCCAAGAGTTGCATGGCGGAAGTCGTGGCGGATGCGTGTAATGTGTTTCACGCCAATGCCGACGACTGGAAAGCCGCCCGGCGCGTGTTGGATGACAAGTGGCGCAAGCAACGCAAGTGGAACGATAACTCCACGCCCGTCAACGGCGCGATGACCTGCCTGGCCTTGCTCTATGGCAAGGACGACTTCTATCGTACGCTGCAATACGCGATGGCAATGGGGCATGACGCCGATTGCAATGCCGCCACCGCCGGCACGGTCGTGGGAGTGCGGCTTGGGCTCAAGCACATTGCCGCGCTGCCGCAGTTCAAGATGCCCGACCGTTACGTGAACAAGACGCGCCCGCAGTTACCAGCCGAGTGCAAGGTCAGCGAGCAGGCCGATACCCTCTTGCGCATCGCTGAACGCATCATCCTGGCCAACGGCGGCGAACGCATCACGCTCGGTGGTCAGCCTGGCTATCGCGTGAAAACTCAATCGCCGCGAATGCTCGAGCCCTTACCCGAAAAGCCGCATGGGCCAGATAATAAACCATGAACCCAAAGGCCGCCATTGGGCTTACAAGGAGGAGGCATGCAGATGGCTAACACAGCGCGAGTTTTGGCTACCAGTTCTGCCGTCCTGTTTGAGCAGGCGGTGGCGCAGGCAGCGGCGGCGCTGTCAAAAGGCGAGGTGGTGGCGCTGCCCACGGAGACCGTTTATGGCCTGGCAGCCAATGCCCTGAACGCGGCGGCGGTGCAAACGATTTTTCAAATCAAAGGCCGCCCGGCCCATAATCCCATCATCGTGCATGTGGCTGATCTGGAGATGGCGCGGCAATGCGTGGCGCGGTGGCCGGCAGTGGCGTCCCGGCTGGCGGCGGCGTTTTGGCCGGGCCCGTTGACGCTGGTGCTGAACCGATCGGCAGCCATACCGGATCTGGTGACAGCGGGAGGCCCCACCGTGGGCGTCCGTTGGCCGGCGCATCCGTTCATTCAGGCGGTGATCCGGCGCTGTGGTTTTCCCCTGGCGGCCCCCAGCGCCAACACGTCCAACCAGATTTCACCCACCAGTGCGGCGCATGTGGTCAAGGATTTGGGCAATCGAATTGCGCTGGTGGTGGATGGGGGACAATGCCAGGTTGGTATTGAATCCACCGTGCTGGATATCTCCACCGCACCCGCGCGGATACTGCGCCCCGGCATGATTCACGAGGAGTCCTTGCGAGCGGTCTTGGGGCCTGGCGGACTGGTCACCGAGTCGGCGGGCGAGTTGGCCAGCCAGGCGTTGCGCAGTCCCGGGCAGTTACCCAAGCATTATTCGCCCAAAGCGCGTTTGTGGCTGCGCGAATGGGAGACGGAGAAGAGTCTGGGCGAACAACTCAAGGCTGCTGGCCTGTCGGCAAGCCGTGCCTGGATTATTGCCCATACGCGGATTCCCTCCAGCGAGACCTTCCAGGGAGTGAGTGTGATCCCGCACGATCCAGTCGCCTTTGCCCGCGCTATTTACGCCGAACTGCATCGGTGCGACGCGGAAAATCCCGAAGTGATTGTGGTGGAGCAACCGCCCGGTACTCCGCCGTGGCGAGCGATTATGGATCGGCTGACGCGGGCGTCCGCAAAGTAAGCACCAGTTTTTCGGTTTTGGGTCTGGCGGATATCAACGTCTCGAACGGCATCCCGGGCGGAAGGCCCCAGCGCGGCTTGACGAGTTCGCCGCGCGCCTGTTTCTCCGGTTCCGTATAGGCACCGTAGAAGTTGCTGTTGCAATCCAGCCACAGCGTGATGCGCCGCAAATCATCGGAGGTCAGTTTCACGTCATAATGGCCTTTGGCCAATAGCTGATACAATTTGGACACTCGGGCGCCGTCCTGCCCGGGCAGTGAGTATTGCCGTTCGCCGATGGCGGTGCCGTTCCCGCCACTCATGCCCCACGCAAATTTTTTCAAGGAATGATAGGCGACCGACCAGCCATATTTGCCAAACCGGTCGCCGTGCAATGAAGGCGACTTCGGTTCGCGATCATGACAGGCGACGCATTGGGCATCCAGCACCGGCTGAACCAAACGAGGAAAGGTGATGGGATACGCATCCGCCAATTCACGTTTCAGGGTGGAAGGCGGTCGGCGCAACGCCATGGGCAGCGTCCCAGCGGCTTGGTTGACGCGGGCTTGCGGGGAGACGTGACACCCGGCGCACATCAACGTTTCACCCGGATGCACATAGGTGTCACTACGCATGGTTTGCACCGTCAGCCCTTGTTCATCCAATAATTGAAAGTAAACCGGTGTGCCCGCCGGCAGCGTGAAGCAAACGCTGCCATCCGCTTCCACCGGAGCGGTCCCGAGCACGCCCCGCGCCAGGGATTGGGCGAACCCGATGTTGGGGTCGTCCATATAGGGATTATCCTTGGGAAAGATATTCACCACCCGAACGGCTTTGATTTGCGTTCCGGACGGCCAGGGAGCGCGGTGATCATACACGTTCACGATGGCCACCGTGCCGGTGGTGGGTTGCGGGTTATCGTTTTGCTCTGCTTTCGCCTGTTGGGTGGCCACTGGAATGACCGGCGGCCGTGGGCGGGCACGCAGCGGGATGGGGTCCAAGCAGGCGATATTCGGGTTGCGATATAGCAGTTCACGATTGCCAAAGGCATCCAGCAGATACAGGCCGTAGTTGGTTTGGCCGGCGTCATAGACACACAAATAGTAATTCTCACTCAAGGGCCAGGGCGTGCCATAGACTTCAGCGGCGGGCTTATGATTTCCTTTGCCATGGGCCACGCCGGGCGCGGATTCCGATTCCGGGAAAGGAACTGCCGGGGTGATCCGCTTCAGTTGGGCGGTGGAACGATCATCCGGTTGCTGAACATCAATCATCACCAGGGACCCATACGCCTGCCCATGATGCGGGGCCGCCACGGCGATGTATTTATGCGAGCCGGGAATGGCGCGGATGGACATTTCCATCCACGGCCGCGACTCGCGGCGATCCGGGTAATTGCCGTGCGGACTGCGCGGGTCGCGGCCATCGGGGAAGCAGGTCCAGAGATGGTGGGCGGCATCCGAATCCCGGTCCACATAATCCCAGCGCGTGTAAATGATCATGCCGTGGTTATCCACGCTGGGCTGCCACTCCTGGGTTTCATGCCAGCTTAATTGGATGATGTCGCGGCCATCAGGCATCATCGCGTGCAACGTGGCGGTGGGCAGGGGACGCATCCCGCAACGCACCTGGCCGCCGGCGCGTTCGGAAATAAAGGCAATCCGGCCATTCGGCAGATAACACGGATCATACTCGTTCCACATGCCATCGGTCAGTTGCGTCAATCCCGAGCCATCCACGTTCGCGCGGAAAATGTGGTAGGTGCTTTCCGGGCGGAAATAATGGTGTGCCGCCACTTTGTCTTTGACCAGGTCCGCTTTGCGGCAGTACTGCCCGTCCCAGGAAGCGTTGTCCGGCACCTGGAACTCCGCTTCGGTGAACGCGAACAGGATGGATTTGCCGTCATAATCCAAATCCAAGCCAATGAAGCCACCTTGGTTTTCCAACAAGCGTCCCTTGAGCCGGCCATTGGCGACCGGCGCGCGCGCCAGCAAACTCTCGACGTTCGGATGTTCGCCGAAGGGTTGGCGGAGCACATACACCCCGCCTGCTTTTTCCGCGTTAAAGCCCAAGTATTGATCCACCATGTGACGATGGCCCCGGACTTGTTTGTTGTGTGCAAGGAACACAATGGAGTCGAAGTTCAGCAGCGGGTTTTTGAAGGCGATCTGGCGTCGGATGGCGGCGATCTCCGCAAAGCCCGTCCGCAACTCGGCTTCTGCCGGGTGCGCTTGATTCCGCAGCGAGTCCACCTTGGGTTGCAGAGCGATCAGGGAGGATGTTTCGTTACGAAGATCCGGCACGGCGGGCATGGCACTGAGATCATTGAGCAACGCGCGGGTGCGGCGCCAGATGACATCCACTGGCGTCGCATCGCTCTTGAAAATCATGGCCTCGCGGTGGTGTGACTCCGCCTCGATCCGGGTGACGCTCCACGTTGAACGCCCTTGAATCTCCCGTTGTAGTTCCGAATACTCCGCCTCGGACGCGATAGGAGCCGCGCTGAGTTGTGCGACCCAGAGCAGCGGTATCAAACAATAGGTCCAGTGTTTCATAGGACTCGTTTCACCGTATCACTATGCGACCGGGGTGCAAGCGCGAAAAAAATGCGTAAAAAAACAGGTGCGTCCGTAATAAGCTGCTGTTTCAAGCTACGGCAAAGTAGGCGGCCAATCTTGATAGACTCATTTTACGATGTTCAAAACTTCAGTCCCTTCCTTACTTCTGAAGGTCAGTCAGGGTTTTGATTTTGGAGAGAATTTTGTTCAGCTCCTGTTCGCGATTGATCCACCAGTCGGTGGACCAAACGCGGTGGATGGTCCAGCCGCGTTGTTTGAGCAAGCGCTGCCGCCAGAGGTCACGCGCGCGCGGCGTCCAATCGGGATGATAGGTTTTACCGTCGCATTCGATGCCCAGCAGGTAGCCACGGTCCGGCTCCGGGTGCAGCACGGCGAGGTCAATGCGGAAGCCGCTTTCGCCGATCTGCGGGACCACCCGCAGGCCGCGCGCCTCCAAAGCTTCCCGCACTTCCTGCTCAAACAGCGAGGGGGCAGACGCAGGGTCGGGGCCGCCCGGCGCGGCGCTCGTCAGTTTTACTAGGTTTTCCAGCACCGCTTCCTGCGTGGCCGCGTCGTTGCCCGAGACGGCCTTGGCGTAGTGCAAATAGGCGTGCAAGTAGTCGCGTCCGGTCAGCGTGCCACTGCCGGTCGCCGCGCCCTTGGCCATGCGTTCGGAAATCTCGGCCAAGGGCATGGAGGTAATGATGACGTCCGCCAGTTTGGCGCGGGTGATGGCCACGTTGAGGCGCCGCTCGCCGCCCGGAAGGTTGATGGGGCCAAAGAAGCGGCGGAATTGCCCGGCGGCATCGCGGCCGAAGGTGGTGGAGAAAATCATGACATCCCGCTCGTCGCCCTGGACGGATTCGAGGTTCTTGACGAAGAAGCCGACGTCTTGATCGCCTTCGGCACGGTTGCGTTCCGCCAAATATTTGACCTCGAACGCGGGGTCCTTGGCAGCCTCGTCCATCAGCAGGTCTTCGATGAGATCGCGTTGGCGCTCATTGAAGGTCACGATGCCAATGGTGGGCGGGACACTGTCCACCATCCAAAATTGGCGCAAGACACCAATGACTTTCTGGGCTTCGATGCGGTTGCAGTTTTTCTCGT
The DNA here is from genome assembly GCA_037139415.1 of Verrucomicrobiota bacterium. NCBI lineage: Bacteria > Pseudomonadati > Verrucomicrobiota > Verrucomicrobiota bacterium. The sequence goes on from JBAXGN010000007.1 coordinate 34,337, forward strand.
AGATGCCGTTGACTTCCTTCAGGACAAGCGGCGGGCTGCCTTGGACGACCGTGCGGCAGGCAGGCGGCACCTGGAGTTGACCACCGTAAAAGGCGTGGTTGGAAAATTGGATAAGCTGGGGATAGGCTGAGCGGTAATGGACGCTGAGCAGGCATTCGTGGAGCAGCGGCTTGGAGGCTTCGAGCAAATCCGTAACCGCCATGGCCTGTTCAGCGTTGGCCACCTCGATTTGGCGTTGCAGATCGGGCTGTGCCTCAGCGGCGACGGCAGCTTCCTCAAGGTCCAGGTCCTCTGTGCCGAAGGAAAAGGAGGATTGGAAAAAGGCGGTGGGCGGCAATTGTTTCTCGTCGCCGGCCACGACGAGCCGCTTAGCACGAAAGATGGCCGGCACGGCCTGCTCGACGGGGCATTGGGAGGCCTCATCAAAGATCACGACGTCAAAAAAACCGTTCTGGAGCGGAAAAATCTGGCTGGCGGTGTTCGGATTGGTCAGCCAGCAGGGACGGAAATCAAACAGCCCCGCCGGTTCGCCCAGCTCGACAACCTGACGCAGGCGCTTGCTGTTGGGGCCGCGGCTTACGAGCACGCCGCCAAAGTCCGCCTTGCGCCGTTGAAGTTGCAGCGCCTTCCAATGTTGCTTGATGTGCTCCACTTCGAGTGTCCGCTTGCGCGCGAGCGATTCGCCGAGTTGCCGGCGGGTTTCATCATATTGCGGCACGGTCATTTCCTTGAGCGCGGGCCAGCGTGCCTGGCACTCTTCGATCCACGCGTACCAGGCGGAAAGCCGGGTGACGTGCCACCAGCGCTCCGCGTAATCCCCGACCGGCGGATGCGATGGTTCCTCCTGTTCCAGCACGGCGAGAACATCCCGTCCCAAGCCCTGCCAGCGTCCACGTTGCAAATCCAGCTTCTGCAGCGACTCGAGCGACTCGAACCCGGCGGTCATCGTTTCCACATCGTTGCCGATGGTAACCCCGCGCAACTGCTGTTGGCGCAAGGTATCGAGGTATTCTCCGCGCAGCCATTCCTGAAACGGCTCCAGCGCCGTAAAGACACCCGCCGCGACTACCGCGCGTTTGCGGGCGATTTCCAGTTGATTCAGCGCCTTGCGAATCGCAATGCTGTCTTTGCGCTGAAAACCTTTGAGGACCGGGTCCAACGCCGGTTCGGCGGTCAAGGCGGTTTTCAGGCTGCGGGCGAAGTCCACGCTCTTGGCCTGCGTCTCCAGCCAGAAGACCAGGTCGCCGAAAACCATTTGCAACTCCTCCGCCGTGAAGCGGCGGTTCAGTTTGAACGCCTTTTTCAGCTTAAAGTGATGCAGGTGGTAAACGGGCGAGAACCAGCGCCACCATGCGCGCTCCATCGTCAGCAGTCCGGCGATGATTCCGGCCCATTCCAAGGCGAGCGTCAGCCCCGCCTGTTGGTAGCGCTGCGTCCAATTCGGGTTTCCAGCATTTTCGGCCAGAGCCCGATTGGCCTCGATGAAGGTGTGCAAGGCTTCCGCCATCGCCGTCATTTCCGCCTCGCCTTGCCCACCAACTTTTTCCAGCCATTGCGCGGAGGACGCAATGCGGTCCATCTGCATCCCCTCTTCAATTTGCCGCGCCCATGCTGGCATGGCTTTGACAAATTCGGCGGGCGGCATGTGCAACTCCACCCCCAGCCCCGCTGCGGCGGTGAAGGCCGCGTGCGATTGGTGGGCGACTCGCAGCGCGGAGAGCGATTGCTGCACCCGCTCGCGAAAAATGGGGTCCAGCAGGAAATCCTGCGTGCGATGGACCCAGGGATTTTGTTTGGGGCGCGCTGACTGCCATAGTTGGGCGACGGCGGAAATCTCGGTTTGCAGGCTGCGCAATTCCTCGCTGGTGCGCCCCTTGAACAGGGTCTTCAAGGCATTGCTGGGCTGCCGCAGTTTATTGACGCGGAACAGCCGCGAAACCTCCGAGAGTAAGTCGCGGTACGGAATGCCGCATGGGCCGGTGACGCAGACCGCCGCGCTGTAATCGTTGAGCTGTTTTTCCAAACGGTCAATGTCGGTGGCCAGTTGCGTGCGTTGCGCGATGGTGGTGGGTGGTTGCTCCGGGGCGCGCAGTGCGGCGACCTGTTCCTTGACGGCGAGAATGGTTTGCGCACGGTTGGCTTCACTATCGTGTACGACGCAAAAGAGGTCGCTCATCCCCTGGGCGGTGAGCCGCGCCGCCACCACGTCAATTGCGGCGCGCTTCTGGCAGATGACGAGCACGCGTTGACCATGCGCGAGCGCGTCCGCCACGATATTAACGATGGTCTGCGATTTGCCGGTGCCTGGCGGGCCATGCACCAGCAGGCCGGGACCATGCCGCGCCTGCCACACAGCACGTTCTTGCGCCGGGTCCGTGTCGGTAATCAGGAAACGGTCGGTCTCCGCAGGCAGGACGGAAGGTGGCAGTTGCGCCCGCCCTTTGCCGGTGAGGTAATCGCTCAATAACTCACTCGTTTGCTGAGTGCGCAGCAAGGAATCCAGATCATACGTAAGCGCTTGTTTTTCCCACTGGATCAAACCGATGATCCCGGCGTTGATCACTCCGGGGGCGGTCTCTTTCGCCAATGTCGCACGGGCGGGCACAGGCACGGGTGGACCGGTCAGGGAAACCGTGGGTGGCGGGCGGAGTCCCGCGTACAGCGTGGTTACCACCTTTTCGAGTTCTTCCAAGGTGGTTTCGTCGAACACATCCAAGCGTGGGTCCTCGGGATTAAACTCCAGGTTATCGGTGATCCAGATATCCAGCGCCTTATTATATTTGGCGCCGCCCGCCTCTTCGTCGCGCGCGATGACGATGCGCCCCTGGGTTTGGCAGGGTACCTCGATCCGAATAGGCCAGAGGAACACGGGTGCCAGCACGCTCTGATACTCGCCCATGGCATCCTTGACCCGCGCATGAAACAGCGGATACGCCAGCCACAAACTCCGCACGCCGGTTTCCCGCCGGAAGGCCTCTGCTGTGCGTGCCAGCCCGGCGGAGAGGCGACGGTACATTTCCCGCTGCGGATTCGCTTGGCCAGGGGCGGGTTCTGTGAGATCAAGGTCGAAGCTGACTTTGCCATGCTCACTGCGCAGCAGCTTGACCAGCAAATCCCTGGGGATGGCGGGCGAAGCGAGGGCCAAATCCATGAGATCCATCCGCTTGAAGCCGGTGGTGGGAAACGCCTGCAACAGCCCGCTACGCCGCGTGGTCTGGTGCAAACGGTTCAAATACGTTTGCAGCACGGCGGCAGGGCTGGAGTTTTTTTTGCTATCCTGGGCGCTTGCCATGGATGGAATAAACAAAAAAACGGGCGGTAACACAATCAGAAACGACGGAAACCGTTCCGGCATATTTCGCGCTGTATTTCTTTGGGCAACGCCGGTAGTCTTCGCCCATGCAGAAACACGCGAAAACACCGATTGCCTTGACCATCGCCGGGGCGTGACGAATGGTGGGCGACCTCACATGAGTTTGAGTTCTTTTTCGATGTAGGCGAGGGTTTCAGGGCGGATACCGGCTTCGCCGCGGTGCGGCGGCAAGGATGGGCTGGCGTCCGGATGAGAGGCTTTGGCCAGGTACTTGGTCCAGAGTTCAAAGTATTTGAGGAGCATGGTGGGTGAGGGGGAAGGCTGGAGGATGAATTCCAAGAGGCGGAGTTTGAGGTGGTCGAGGAACAGGGTGTTAAAGTCCCCGGGCAGCGGTTTGGCACGCAGGAGGTTGAGAGCGGATTCGGCGCGCTCACGGAGGGTGACCAGTTTGGTGATGCTGGAGTGCGCGGTGCTGGCAGCGGTCCGGCGGAGAACGCGGATGATGCGGCGGACGTGGCGGCGGATGGTGGTGCGGAGCAGCATTGAAGTAAAAAGTAAAAAGTAAAAAGTAAAAAGTAAAAAGGCTAAAGGCAGAAGTGATCAGTGATCAGGGGAATCGCAAATTTTAGATTTCATATTTCAGAGGATAGGACTTATGGGACAAATGGGAGTGATGGGAGCGATGAGCCCGGCAAAAGGCCAAGTATTGCAAATTGGAAATTGTAAAATGCAAATTGGGGAACACAAAAAATCGCCAATCGTTGATCGCCGATAGCCAAGGGAATTTGAACCGCCAAACACGCCAACCACGCGAAAAGGGAAAAGACCGGGAAATAATTCAGCGCCGACTGACGTGCGGCGGCTACGCGGGTTGAAGGCCGCACCAGGGGTTGAGGCTGGCGCGGCTGGGGAATTGTGATGTTTCTGTGATGAAAACATTTTTTTATCACAAAATGTTATAAAATTGTGATGAAGTGAATTTTTCAGGGTTTCCAGTCCTGCACTTCAGTTTGGATGATTCCTGGGCGATGCGGGCATAGGACCAGCCTTGCGCACGGAGTTCGATGAACCGTTGTTGGGTTTCGTTGGTTTCCATAGTTATGTCTTTCGTTATGTCGTTCTCAGTTTGTGTTGGCACGCGACGCACGGCGTCTGCGGACCGGAAACGCCCGGCCCGTGATGGCCAACGGGAGCGACGTTAACAGGGAAACGGAAAAGGTGGTTTCCTCCCAGAGGAGAATAATTCAAATGCGGATTGCGGATTGCGGAATGAAGCGGATTTTGCAGAAAACGGGAAGCCGAACATGGCAAAAAGATAAGCTGGCATAAAAATGAAGACCAGAAAATAGGAGCTTGGAGTCAGGAGCCAATGCCAGAGATCAGTTATCAGTAAGCAGTTATCAGTCTCGCAAAAAATGAAGACAAAGAAGTTAGGAGACTGGAGTCAGGACTTGGACCTCAAACCGCGAAACATGGGGAAAAACGCGAAAGCTGGAAGACAGGATGAACGGGATGGACAGGATTGAACAAGTCCGAAGCGCGAAAACCGAAATCCGAAAGAACTTTTGCAGAAATATTTCCGGACAGAAAAATATAATTGAAGAAGATAGGAGCTTGGAGTCAGGAGCCAATGCCAGAGATCAGTTGTCAGTAAGCAGTTATCGGTCTCAGGGTCCCGTTGAGATTCCCGAGGTTGACTTGGACAGCACTGGATGTGGGTGGCCATTGGGTTGGGATGTTCGGATGAATATAGGTGAGGACGCACCTGCCAATGATTTGCAAGGTCGTGAACTCCAAGTCCACCTTTCGCGAAGCGAACGCCCCACTGTGGGGTATCAGACTCGTGGCGGGCTTGGGAAGCCAACCTGACTTTCACGCACCTTTCTCGGCGCTATCTGCGCCACGCAAATAGTTGGCATTCTGCCTGCTATTGGTTGCCGACTGGTTTGAGAGTGTTGGTGTTTGTCAATAAATCTACAATTGGTTTACCCGAAACTGTAAAGAAAACAAATCCAGGGGAATCGTTTGTATCACGTTCAGTTAAACGGTCATGCATACCATGCCAGATTTGGTAGGGGGGCGAATAGTAAAGCCAATAGTGGTGTTGTCGTACCGGCCCCTTGGCACCTTCCGACCAAGGCTCTCGGACAACATGGATGCCTAGTCCGTTCGCATCATACTCTTGCCTTAGCGCTGTGATGACTGATGAAGAATCGTCATGAGCTATGAGCACATATGCAGTCCACTTTTTGTCGTGAAGGACCAAATGCCGCTGCTCCACGATGTAGAAATCAAGGCTCGTTACCAAGCCCTTTTCCTTATACCCGTATTTCGCAATGCCAAGTTTGGTACCCAGGGCAGCTTGGCCGATTTCCACCTCCGACCAACCCAAGAAATTTATGCAATGGTTCATACTGTTGGTCCAAGACTTCGAGCGGATTTCAGCCTCGGAGTATTCTAGGTAACGCGTTGAAACGCAATTTGCGTGCCCTCCCTTTTGGCTATAGCAGCCGCAAAGCGTGGTCGCGACTATCAAAGTGAACCATGTCATTTCAGTCTCAAACGGCCATTGCATCATATACTGGTTTTCAGTTGGTCTTGTCATTCTTGTCTTCGGACTTAATTGCCTGAATGGCCGAGGCGGCCAAACGACGAACAGTTGCATCTGCGTCTTCCAAAGCCTCAGTAACGGCTGGGAGTGCAGGACGCGCGCTGCTACCGTAAGCACGCAAAGCAGCGACTGCCCTTCGCCGACAAAGTGCATTGGTTTCACCCAGCCTCTGAATCAATGCCGGCACGGCGCGTTCAGGGACCCTTGCAATATCACCCAAAGCTGACACCGCCGATTGCCGAACTCCAGGGTCCAAGTCGCCAAGCGCCGAAATTAATGCCCATACGGCCTTGCAGGCATCAGCATCAGTCCCCAATGGCATCGTTGACTTGAGCGTAAAGTTGGTAGACTCGAACCCTTTACCGAGGGCTCGTGCAGCACATGTTCGAACGAAGGCGTCTTGGTTAGTCAGCGTATTGAGCAATACCGGCAAGGCTTTGCCACTGATTCCGGCAAGTGCCATGCATGCGCCGGAAGCCGAGTCCTTGTTTGTCGCAAGGACTGCCAAGTCTGGAATGGCACATTCCGCTTGGGTACCTAACACCCAAAATGCGTCGGCAGCTATCGAATGCCGGATTGATGCTTTGCGGAACCGGACGGGAAAGAAGTTTTGATTTTGTAAAAGACTTAGCAGGAAAACCCTGAGCCCCGAATCTTTGCAACACATGTTCTCAAGAAGAAAGGGCACTGCATTGGTTCCCATTGCGCCGACGGCTTTGGCCGCATGGCCTACGGCGATCGAACTCCCTACGTAGTCAAAATCCCCAAGCCAATCGTTGATCGACCTCCCCTCGTATCGAGGAACGGCGCGGTATCGTATAAAACCAAAGGCACAACCAATACATAGGCCAAGGAGGACGCAGAAACCAATAATATGGGCAAACTTCTTCATTAGGTCTTCTACAAACACAGGAATTTGTGCCAGTATTCGGGGGCAGACCATAGGTTTTCCTGTTTTGCACTATACCTCCTTTTGAATTCATCCCTACAAATTATGCCACGCTGCGGCATCCAAGTAAAAACCCTGCCACGATCCACGCAGCTAAGGCCATGGCAAATGGCCTCTGGAAACTGGCCTCTTAATTGGCTCAACATGGCGACAGGAAATCGGATTCAACGTTTAATGTCGAGCGGAGAATGAACAATACGATGGGCCCCTTTAACTACGACTTGTACACATGATAGATGGTAGGGGCTTGCGCCATCACGATTGACTTCCACGGCCTGACCGGCGCACCGCAACTTCCCCAACACTGCGTCGGCGCACCCTGGGCTCGGTCTTTTCGTACTGTATTTCTTTGGGCAACGCCGGTAGTGTTCGCCCATGCAGAAACACGCGAAAATACCGATTGCCTTGACCATCGCCGGATCGGATAGCGGCGGGGGGGCGGGAATTCAGACGGACTTGAAAACATTTGCCGCGCTGGGAGTGCATGGCACTAGCGCGATCACCTGTTTGACCGCCCAGAATCCGAAAGGAGTGCGCGGCATTCAGTCGGCGACACCAATGATGGTACGCCAACAGATGGAAGCGGTGTTGGCGGAGTTGCGTCCTGCTGCCGTGAAGACCGGAATGCTGTTTTCCCAGCCCATCATCCGTGAGGTGGTCGCCATGTTCCGCCAGGAGACCAAACTCCCATTGGTGGTGGATCCCGTGATGGTGGCGACCAGTGGCGCGAAACTGCTCAAGCCCCAAGCCATGCGGGCCTTGACGGATGCGTTGATCCCCCTTGCTGCATTGGTAACGCCAAACCTGGATGAAGCCGCCCTGTTAATCGCCCAACCTTTAACCTCAGTGGAGGATCTGCGCAAAGCGGCCCGACTGATTCATGCGCGCTGGGGATGTGCGGCCTTGGTCAAAGGTGGTCATCTGCGGGACGGGTGCCAGGCGGCGGACATTTTTTTTGACGGCGACACAGAACTGTTGTTGACCGCGCCGTATATTCGCGGTGTCAGCACGCATGGCACCGGTTGCACCTATTCGGCGGCTATCACCGGTTATCTGGCCCTTGGGTGCGAACTACCGGTGGCCGTGCAGTTGGCCAAGGAATATATCACCCAAGCCATCGCCCAAAGCCTGCAGGCGGGACGGCATACGGTGCTGAATAACTTCTGGCGGTGACAACGGGTGGTTCATCCCAGCCCGAGTGGTTATTGTCGCAACCCCTCGATGGCTTCCTCCAGGCAGGCATGGATGAATTTCTGTTGGTCGGCAGATACGATTTTTCCAACGATTTTGGAAGAAATATAGAAGCTGTCAATGGCCGCACCTTTTTCCGTGACAATTTTAGCCACGTCAATATCGAGCTTCAGTTTGGCGAGGGTTTCGCAAATGGCGTACAATAAACCAAGCTGATCCTCGGTTTCAATTTCGATCACCGTGCGGTTTTCCGAGGTGTCGTTATCAAAGAAAATTCGGGTGGTCAGGCGGTCGCCCTCGAGTGATTGGTAGAGCGGGGAGCCGTGTTTTTGCTTGCGAATCAAGGCCTGCAAATCCACTTCTTTTCCGGACAGGATTTTGCGCATGAGTTGCTCGCAACGTTCGCGCGATTCGCGTCCCACCACCGCGCCGCTATGACCATCCACCACGTGAAAGGTATCGAGGGCCACCCGGTCACCCCGGGTAAAAATCTGGGCGCTGAGAATGTTCAGCCCGCAGGCGCTGAACGCGCCGGCCAGCCGGCTGAAAAGCCCCGGTCGATCCCAGGTGCATACCTTGGCGACCGAACAGGCGCGATCTGGCTCGTTGCGCCAGACCACCACCGGAGTCAGCGCACTATCCGGTGCCACCGCCAGCACCTGGCGCAACATGAACTTGTGAGCCATTTCCAGGTCTTCGAGGATTTCCCGCGCGGAATGGATAATGTAATAGCGGGGCGGCAGTTCGGTGAAGTGGGCCTGGAGTTCCTCGTTGGTAACCGGCTTGGGCATGATGCGGGCCACTTCAAGCTTGAGCAACTCGCGCTGTTTTTCCTCGGAACGCTGCACGCCGGTATCGCCGCGCAAGAGGTTGGCGGCGCGCCGAAACAGGGTTTGCAACAGGGTATCCTTGAAATCGTTCCAAAGCTGGCGGCTGGTGCCGAGGGAGTCGGCAAACGTATGCAGGGTCAGCAGTTTGGCATTTTCCTCGGTCTGAACCAGCGCGGCGAAGTCGCGAATGACCTTGGGATCGTCCAGATCGCGGCGCTGGGAAATCTGCGCCATGGCCAGGTGGTTTTGGATGACCAGGCACAATGAATTCGTCAACGGGTTGCTTAATTCAAACCGCTGGGCCACGCGGCGCGCCAAGTTGGCACCTTCGATCTCATGGCTTCCGCTCTCGCCAGCCTTGCCAGCGTCGTGCAGCAATAGGGCCAGATATAGCAGGTATGGTTTCTCCAGGCTTTGCAGCGTCTCGGAGTACTGGCTGTAGGGTTCTTCTTTGCCATCCCAAACGCGGTCCAGCACGTCCAGGCAAATCAGGGTATGCTCGTCGGCAGCGTACTGATGAAAGAATTCATGTTGCACCAAGTTGGTCAGCAGTCCGAATTCCGGCAGGTACCTTCCCAGCACTCCCGTCTCGTGCATCCACCGTACAATGGGAGCCACGTTGCCACGCTGATTCAAAATTTCCAGAAACGTTTCCCGGGCATGCTGGTCTTTCAGTAGATCGCGGTCCACCAGTGCGACCTTGCGCCGGATTAATTGCACCAAATCGGGATGTAATTCCAGCCCGCGTTGCTGTGCGTACAGGAACACGCGCAACAGACGTCGTGGTGAGTCGTCGAATACACGGTTGGACACCGGTTCCACCTTGCCCTCCACAAACTTAAAGCCATCCACCGGCTCAACGGCAGGTTTGCGCCGTAAAATACGGTTTAGCATGGGCAAAAACTGGCGTCTGGGCGGCAGGATGGCCAGGCGCTGTTCCACCAAGCGGGTGATCAGGTAAATGTTGCGTGCGTGCGTGTAATAATCCCGCATGAACGCCTCCACACGTTTGCGCGGCGAGCGATCCCGATACCCTAATTGCAGCGCCACGGACGGCTGCAAGTTCCGTTGCAAGTTATCTTGCGGGCGCGGCGATATATAGTGCAGCTCATTGCGCGTTCGTAGCAGAAATTCGTAAGCCAGTTCGAGCTGCTCTCGTTCGGCGGAGGTGATCCATTCGTGTTTTTCCAACTCTTCCGTGGTCCGGGTCTGGTATTTAAAAAAGGTCATCCACAGCAGGTTCTGATAATCCCGCAGACCGCCGCAACCGTTCTTAATATTGGGCTCCTGCATGACGGCGGAATCCCCATATTTGGAGTGCCGCGAGTTTTGATCCTCCAACCGCGCAGCGATGTACTCCTCCGCGAAGCCTTTGACGCATTTTTCCAGCAACAAGAGTTGAAACCGTTGAAAAAGCTCTTCGTTCCCGTAGATCAACCGCGCCTCGATCAGGGAGGTTTTGGATTTCATGTCGGTATTGGCCACCTGCACACAATCCGATAGATTACGCACCGAATGCCCCACTTTCAGCCCGATGTCATACAGCAACCCCTCGCTGAGCAGGGTCAAGCCGGGATGCGACGCAATCGAGGCGAGCGAACCGCCATCGTGTAAAAACATGACGTCCACATCGCTGTGCGGACTCAATTCAGCCCGGCCATAACCGCCGATGGCGACCAGGGCCAGAGTAGGTGGCGTGCGCCCGGCGGGAGAACGGCTTGCCAGCACGGATTCCATGAGGCAGCGGAACAAGGTATCCAGCACCATGGAGCGAGCTTGGCACACCTCGCGTCCGCCAGCACCCGCCCGATGCCGTTCCTGGGCCAGTTGGGCTTCATGCTTTAGAAAGTTTCGGTACCGGGGCAACTCCTGGGCCGGGGCACGCCCGTCCGGCAGCGTCAGCTTTTCGCGGGCGCGCTCCTCAATTTGTTCCAGCCATGTTGGCATCGCGCACAGTGTGTCGCAAGGACGAGTGAAACGCAAGCACCAGAGAAAGAAATGGGGTGCTTTTGTCAGCAAACTGCCAGATTCCGATGTTTGAGCGGCTTGACACGGCAGCGTCGCTGAATACGATGGTGCCTTGAAGATCGAGCAACCAGGAAACTCCGCGGACGGAAGCCAGCCATGAAAACCGGCTTCTGCCAACTGTCTGGCGGTAAGTTATGAGCGCTGAACCGCCCGCCACGAATTGCTGTTCGATTTCGACGCAACGTGGACAACCTGCCGCACCCGGCTTGAAGCTGGGCCACTTTGCCTTGCTGCTTGGGCTGCTGTTTGTGATCAGTTTCCCGGAAATCCTGTCACTCAGCCGCACGTTGATCTATCGCGATTTCGGCATCTTCGGGTATCCGTTGGCTCAATTTGCACGCGAACAATGGTGGCAGGGAGAGGTGCCCCTCTGGAATCCGTATAACAACTGCGGGATCCCGTTTCTGGCGCAATGGAACACGATGGCGCTGTATCCGCTGTCCGTATTTTACCTGGTCCTGCCGATCAAATGGGCGCTCGGGGTGTTTTGCCTGCTGCATCTGTACGCTGGTGGGCTGGGGGTGTTCTGTCTGGCACGGCGTTGGACGGATAGCAGTCTGGGCGCGGCGATGGCTGGGATCGCCTTCACGTTTAGCGGACTCGCCTTCAACTGTTTGCTCTGGCCCAATAACGCTGCTGCACTGGGCTGGATGCCATGGATTGTGCTCCTGCTGGAAAATGCGATAAGCAAGGGAGGTCGTTGGATTTTGTTCGCTGCCGTGGGGGGGGGCTGCCAGGTTCTGGCGGGAGCGCCGGAAGTGATCCTGCAAACCTGGGTCCTGGTGATGCTGAGTTTTGGGTTTCGGCCCGCCGCTGCGGAAGTCACCGCGCCCACTGTGTGGCGGCGGCTGTGGCGGGTGAGTGCGGTCGGCTTGCTCATTGCGGGTTTGACGGCGGCCCAAATGTTGCCATTCCTCGACCTGCTCGCCCAATCGCATCGTACCGGCGATTATGGTCTCGGCGTCTGGGCCATGCCGTGGTGGGGTTGGGGAAATTTCTTAGTTCCGTTGCTCCACTGTTATTCCTGGAAATCCGGCGTATTTTACCAGCCGGATCAATATTGGATATCGTCGTATTACGTCGGGGCAGCGATTGCAATGCTGGCTGGTGTGGCCGTAGTGTTTGTCCGCCATCAAAAAGTCCGTGTGCTGGCTGGAATTTGCGCCGTCGTCCTGGTCCTCGCCTTGGGCAACGATGGATGGCTTTATACACTGGCCACAAAAATCATTCCGGGTGCCGGACTGGTGCGTTATCCGGTCAAGTTCACCATTCTGACCACGCTACTGCTGCCGTTGCTGGCCGCGTTCGCCATTCGGTTTTTCGAGACGACCACTCTGGCCGCTCCGAAAAAGGTCCGGCGCATCCTGTTCGGGACCACGCTGGCCGGACTGGCACTGATGGCTGGCTGGCTCGGGATCATGCGCCTCAGCCCGTTGCCATTCGATGACTGGCCAGCCACGGTGAATAACGCTTTTCAGCGCGCGGCGTGGTGGGGAGTCTTGATGCTTCTGACGCATTTTGCCCTGGCTGCGCGAGAAACAATCAAGCGTGTTCTGCTTGGTCTGCTGGTCCTGCTCGCGCTCTGGCTGGACCTTGTGACGCATGCTCCGCAGCTCGTCCTGACTGCCAATCCTGCCGTATTGCAAAGCGATTTGCCCCGCAAACCCGGTGATCCGAGCCCGAAACTGGGTGAATCGCGTCTGATGCTCAGCCGCTCCGCCAAGCAATTCTTTTATACCGCCATGATTTCTGATCCCGGCAACGACTTTCTGGGCAAGCGCATCGCGGGCTTTGCCGATGCCAACCTGCTGGATCACTTGCCCAAGGTGGATGGTTTCTATTCCTTGTATCCACGTGCCCATTACGACCTAATCATTGCCCTCTACGCCCGAACGAACGAACCGCCTGAGGCGCTGGTGGATTTTCTCGGTGCGACACATGTCTCAGCGTCGAACGATGTGTTCGGGTGGACCCAACGCGGTACGAATCTTTCCTGGATCAGCATTGGCCGACAGCCGGAATACCTGGCGGGAGAGGCAATTAAAAGGCGGATTGCCGGGGAAACCTTCGATTTCACCAGGCAAGTGGTGTTGCCCATCGAGGCTGGACCAGGAGCGCCAATCTCCGATGCTGCGCGCGCCCAGGCTACCCTTCGCCAATGCACGCCGCAGGAATTGCGCATCACGACCACCAGTGATGCCCCCGCGTGGCTGGTTGTGGCGCAGACGTTTACACCGGCGTGGCACTGTTATGTTAACGGAACGCCCGTAAAAATATGGCCGGCCAACCACGCTTTCCAGTCGGTACAAGTGCCGGCGGGGAAATCCGAGGTGCGGCTGGTTTATGAAGACCACGCGTTCCGCTGGGGCGTCGGCATCAGCCTGGGGACGATCATCCTGATGGTATTATGGTTTCTCCCAACTGTAGCGAGTGTTCGGCCCACGCGGCTTCCGCCAAGCTGATTCCAAATCGCCATCAAGATGAGGCTAATTGGAATGATCAGGGTTGCACGGTGCGGTACCAGGCACTTCCCGAAGGTGGGTTGGTATCCACCAAGGTGATGACGCCATGACTGGGCACAGTGTTCGTCTGGAGGGTTATCCACGCCTGTAAATCGGTGGTACACTGGAAGAGGACGGTACGTCCCGGAATACCCGCGAAGGTCACCGTGACCACTCCATTGGATAGGACTGGAGTGGTCACTTCGTTGGCAAAGGCCGCAGTATTCGTCAATACGGTCACGTACACTAGCGCGCCTGCGATGCCGCCCCGGCCATCTGATATCGTGTAACTGAAGCGATCCCCACCGGAATAATTGGAGACCGGAGTGTAATAGACCATTCCTCCCGCCAACGAAACGCCCCCACCGTTCGTGCTGACCGGACTCACTGAGGTCAGGGTCAAAATATCTCCATCCGCATCGGAATCGTTGGCGAGGAGCTTGTACGCGGGGATAGAAAGGGTCTGGTTACGGCTAACCGTGACCGAATCGTTCGAGGCAACCGGCAGCCGATTGACAGTTAGCATGGCGACCGCACTGGTTGCACAGCCCGCCGCGTTCGATGCCACCATCGCATACCCGCCGGACTGCGCGAATGTGACATTCGACAATACCAGTGACGTGCCGGTCTGGTCGGGCAGAGGTTGGTTGGTCTGGAAGAACCATTGGCAGGCGGCTATGCCGCAGACATTGCTGGCGTTGGCGGTCAACAAGGCATTACTCCCTTCGTTTACGAGGAGGTTTAACGGTGATTGCACAATCACCGGGGGCGGATTGGAGACGGTCAGTTGGATCACGGCGCTGGTCGCCAGCCCGTAGCGATTGGACGCGATAACATAATAGGAACCAGCATCCGCACAAAATGCGGCGCTTAGGAATAACGATGCATTGGTTTGGGAGTTCAATCGGTTCTGATTAAAGAACCATTGGTACGCCATCGGATCGCTGCCGCTAACGGTTGGTGCCAGTATAAGTGGGGTTCCAGCCGTCACGGATCGGTTGCTAGAGGGAATCGTGAGATACGGCGCGCCTTGCACGGTCAGCACCCCGCTACTCCCTAACTGCGAGGTGTCCCAGAACAAAGCCGGTTCGAGCGGGGGAAGGTTGGTTGCCGTAAACGTGCCGAAATACTCACCAGCTTCAAAGAGTCGGATGCTGTCACCCGCCTGCAACGGTTCACCGACATTGGTCACGGTCAACGTGCCACCATAAGTCACTGTACTCATGCCCGCCACACCGTCATTGGCCAACGCGCCACCAGTACGGCGAACCTTGATCATGCTGGCACCTTGGAGACTCAGCGTATTGTAAACGAATAGCGGTCCGACATTTGTGCCCGAGTCAAATCGGCCATCGCTCTGGATGGCAACCGGAGCATAGATAAATCCCATGCCACCCAGCGCTCCGGCCATAACCGTAACGCCGCTGGCTTGCAATGATCCATTTACCAGCAGCATGCCGTTGCTGACGGTCACGCCATCCACGTTATTATTGCCACCCATGGTGAATTGACCAGAACCGGTCTTTACGACTGCCAGGCTGGATGCATTGTGGCGGGTGATGGGGCCATTGAAAGCGCTGTCGGTGTTGCGCGCGCCAATTTCAACGGTTTGCGCGACGCCGTTATAACCGCGAACACTTGAGGCAGCGTCGCCGCGCAATTCACCGAGGCAATACCAACCGGGCGAATCGAAACCAATGCGATTGGTCCCGGCATCCCAAACCGCGAGTGCACTGGAAGATTCCGGAAATACCAGGCGCAGGTCGCCGCTCAGGAGACTTATGGTGCCGGCAAATTCGTGATTATCCCCTTGCAGCCAGGCCTGCACTACGCTGCCCACGCGCAAAGTACCGCTGCCGGATACGTTGCCGTCCCAGAAATTGACTCCTGAATCGTTGGTAATCGCGGCCACGGCATTCTCTGGCACCATCAGATCGTTGGTCAGATGCAGCCCGCCAGCGACTTGCAGGATGCCCCCTTGCAAGATCACGGGGCCGCTGCCCACCGCACCTGCATCGTTTGCAATCAGCGTGCCGCTTTGCAGCCGGGTGCCGCCGTTATAGTCGTGGGCACCATTCAAAAGCAGAACCCCCGTGCCGCTTTTGCTCAGCCAGGTGC
Source organism: Verrucomicrobiota bacterium (assembly GCA_037139415.1). Taxonomy (NCBI): domain Bacteria; kingdom Pseudomonadati; phylum Verrucomicrobiota; species Verrucomicrobiota bacterium. Next base: position 49,878 of record JBAXGN010000007.1, read on the forward strand.
TGCCGCTTAGTCTGCCTGGACCGCTGAATATGTAGGGGAGTGTAGAGTTGCTGACGGTAATGCCCGCTGGTGCCACGTTGGTGGCCAGGTTGACCCCTGAAAGGGTGGCCGAATCGTCAAACCAAACTGCATCGCCGGGGTTATTTGTTTGTTGGTAGGCGGTGGGCAGACCGGAACCGCTGTCCAGCCAGTTGGCGGTTCCAATATCCCAATTATTATTAATCCGTCCCGCCCATTTGGGTACGCTGGCGTTGGTTACGACCAAGAGGATGGTATGGGTATTGGTGTCATGATCCAAGCCCGCAGCGAGCACGCGAGCTGGCAGCGCACCCAGTTTGAAGCCAGCTAAACCGGCACCGGTGAGGACACCGTAACGTATCAATGGATAACGCCCCGGACGCAATCCGCCGCTAAGAACGTGAATGGTATTGGTGCCCTGCACTGAGAGTGTCCCGGTAATCTGCATGGCGGGTTGGTTGGTATCGCCGAGGAAATTAAACTCTAATGCGGTAGCGGCGGCGACATTGGTACCCAGCACTAAATTGGTAGCGGTGAAGGAGATGCCAGGCACAACCGCAGACAATCCAAAAACGGCCCCGTGATTGACCAGGATACCGCTAGTCGCTTTGGTGGTTGGTGCCACCAGCAGGCGCCCGCCATTTACCACCGTCGTGCCGCGATAGGTATTGACGGCGGGTAATATCAGCGTGCCCAAACCGGTCTTGGTCAAACCACCGGTTCCGGCTGCCAATAACGGTTGAGCTATGGTAATATCATAGCCGGCACTGTCAATGATGGCCCCACCGTCCCGCACGTAGGCAGCCGTGAGCCCTTGCATGAAGGTGGCAGTGGAGACTCTGGCACGCAACATGCCACCGTTAAAATACATCAGCCCTTGTTGGCCGAAGCCAGTGGCAGACTGTTGAATCTGGTTGACCACCAGCACGCCGCCATCCAGGTTGACGGTTCCAACGCTATAATAACCACCAACATAATTAAGATCAACCCATGGCAAGGTTGCCAGGGCGGTGTCGCGCACTGAAAACGTGGCCGCCGGACTAAAAAAATCACCCAGCAATTTCAGACCGCCGGTTGCGGAATACGCTGCATTATTTCGTAACTCCACGGCGGCCCAACCATCAGTGCCCACCGTGTCACCGTTCGGGGCGCTGCTGCTGACGCTGGTACCATCGAATGCCAACTTACCGCTATTTACCCCAAATCCTGTCCCGGCAGCGAAGTTCACCGGAGCTTTAATTACCAAGGTGCCACTCCGATCAATTCCACTGCTGCGCAAACGCAACTGGCCAGTGCTTGCAATTGTCAGTGGTCCATTCCAGTTAGCTGTGCCTACCGGCACATCCAGATTTTCACTCGTCGAATTAAGGAACAAGGCGTTGCTCGTGGAAAATCCGTCCAGCATGGTCAAGGAGCCGCCCCAGACATTGATAGTGCTGGCCCCCAGATTGCCACTATTGGCGACCTGCAACACACCAGCCAATAATGCCACCCCACCGCTGAAGGTTGAAGGCGTTGTCCCGTTCAACGACAACGTGCCGGAGCCAGCCTTTACCAGTCCCACGGATGACATCCCATCATGGATGGCACCACTGTAGAGGGTGCTGGAACCATACGTGCCATTGGTGAGGAAACAGGGCAGGGCAGCGCTATTGGAGATCATGCCGGAGCCCGATAGCAATTCAAACATCGCATTGCGCCCGTTAAGGTCCAGGGTGCCGTTGAGGTTGGTCACGCCGCAATTAAGGTTGGTGTCAATGAGCATGAAATGGTTTGCGGCTCCGGCCAGACGCACTGTGGCAGCAAGACTTACGCCAGCGATGCCAGAAACAGAGTGAGTGACAGGGTCCGATTTATCCAGCACGGTGATACCCTGAATTACGTTGAACCAGAGATTGGTGTTATCTTTGCCGGTGCTGCCACTCAGGTAGAGTGTGCCTGAGCCGGTTTTGCTCACGGTGGAAGTTGGATTGCCGTTAAAGGAGCCTTGTAAAGTCAAATTGCCGGATGGTAAATCAATGGTGCCGCCAGTAGCATTGGTGAATGCGCGTGCGGTGGTAGCGGCGGCACCGGTATAGCGCAACGTTCCACCGCTGAACGTAATAGTGCCACTCAAGCCGATGCCGCTGGCGACGCTGTCCGCCAAGGTATCCACGCTTAAAATACCGTTTGAGATGACTGTGCCACCAGTATAGTTATTGGTGTAACTTAGCACCAGGGTGCCACCGCCGGATTTGATGAAAGCTCCGGTGCCGCGGATGATGCCAGCATACGTCGAGGTGGCATCGTTGGCAATTTCAAAACCACCGTTACCTTGCAAGTAGGCATGGCGATTGGAATTTACATCGAAGGTGCCTCCCATTGCCAGTGTGCCGCCATTGAACCACAGGTTGGTGCGCGCGCTGCCTGGCACTACTCCTAGTTGAGCGTCTTGCTGAATCAGCACCCGTCCACCGTTGAAAACGTTGGTACCACTGTAGGTGTTGTTGCCGAACAAAGACAAGGTTCCGGCCCCGTTTTTAACCACCATGGAAGTACCGATTAAAGAGTTTGTTACAAGCAAATTAGCCAGCGGATCCACAACGTTAAACAGGTAGTTACCACTTCCCAAAGTTCCCAGAAAATGGCCATCCAACCGGATTTGATTGGTGCCAAAGGTTTGTAGCGTTCCACCAGCCAAACTGATGGCATTGCCGTCGCCGCCCAAACTGGCTTCGGATGCAAAGGCGACCGCCCCATTGCTGACCACGATACCGCCTTTGAGGCTGTTCGTTCCCGCCAGCGTAAGCGTGCCCGTCCCCATTTTTACCAGCTTGAGGTCGCCCCCGCCGAATGTGTTGCCAATCAGCGTACCGGCAAAGTAGTTGGATCCGTTACTCTCACCGAGCGTTAAGGTGCTGAGGGAACCAGTAAGTCCATTGGTGACCATTCCGAAGCCGTTGAGAATGTCAAAGCCTTCGTTAAATCCGGCCAGATCAAAGATGCCGTTGGTGTTGAGAAAAACCATATTACTCGTGGCAATCTGGTCAGCCTGGGCGCCAAGGCACAAGGTGCCGTTGTTAATGACGTTACTGAACGTGCCATACCCGCCGCTCAGGGCGCGCACGTTAGCCACGTTGGGCTTGGCCAGCACTAGTGTGCCATTCTGGACCGTGGCGAATGTGTAGGCGTTATCGGTGCTACCCGTCAAAATCGTGGTGCCTGGTCCGGTTAACACCAAGTTGGGGCGGGCGGTGGCACTGCCATAGATATTGGTATTCAAGGTGTACGTCCCGCTGCGGTTGATGACGAGGGCGGTGTTGGAAATCGTGACGGAGATTGCTGCTGGTCCCAAAGTGCCATCGGTACCACCCGTACCGATTTGAAGGGTGCCGCCATTCAGCGTGGTCAGACCGCTATTCGTGTTATTGCCAGTCAGTGCCAGGGTGCCATTTCCGGTCTTGGTCAAAGCCAGCATACCACTCGAATTTTGAATGATGCCGGCAAAAAGATTGGTGACGCTCACCGTCGTGAGCGTCAGGATATTGGTACCAGTGCCAATGGTGGTATCCACAATGCCGGTGCCGGAAAGGTTATTAAGGGTGGCATTGTAACCACCCAGATCCAGCGTTCCATTTACTGTGACACCACCTTGGGTTGGGTCACTTGGAATGGCATTGGTCGCCGCCACGCGCAAGGTGCCAGATTGAATAATGGTTGTCCCGGTATAATCATTACTGGTGGTGGCCAGGATCAGCGTGCCGGGACCAGATTTGGTCAGGATGGTGCTTCCGGTTAGCTTTCCGGGGCCGGTGAAAACATAATCTACGTTGGTGTTATTGATGGTCACTTGGGCCGGGGAAACATTGGTGGTTAAAATAACGTTGGTTGTGCCGGTGAGTGAATCGTCAAACAGCACGGCTTCACCCGGTTGCCATAGTTCGGGATAAACGGTGGAAACGCCATTCGTTTTCCAATTGGCGGTGCCAGCGATATCCCAGTTGCCATTCGGATTGCCGTTCCATTTTAGGTAATCATCTTGGGTTGGCACTTTGGTGATGAGCAGATCAATGGACTGGTTCGTCACGTTATCAACCAGGGTGGCGTTGTAACCGCGTGGCATTCTGCCGAGTGCATACGTCCCATTGCCTGCGCGCAGACCATATTGGATCAGGGGGAATTGCCCGGTGGAAAGGTTGCCGGCATCCACATTGATCCACAAGGTGCCCAGATTGGTCAGCGCATTGGTGATGACCAAGGGCGCAACGGGGCGATTCCCAAAGGTGCCCAAAGCGAACTCATTGGTGGCGTTCCCCGCCGTTCGCAGGCTTAAATTGGAAATAGTGATGCTGTCAGAAGCAGTGAGCGATTGAAATATAAATGTTCCACCAGGACTCACAAAATAGCTACCCCGGCTGGCCGACCATCGGGTAACGGCCAGCCGACCGCCGGTGGCTGAAAAATCACCAATGCAGAGATTGGTCCCGGCAAGGAACAGGGTGCCGCTGGCTACCGAAATTTTTACGGAGCGCGCCACATCGCGGACGGTTCCTGAAAATACGGAAATATTGGTGCCGCCGACAAAGGTCAGTTGTGAATCCGTGGTCGTGGTTTGGTTGCTATTGGCAATAATACATAAGCCATTGGAGCCTGGCGCCAGAGCCAATCCGGGTACCGTCAGCGAATAGCCATTCATGTCGAGCACCCCGGCGCTTCCGGTCCCCTGACCAAAAATGAGTGCATTCGTCTTGGTGAAAACCTGGTTCGCATTCAAACGCAAAGTCCCGTCACATATCTGCACCAGTCCGGTAGTATTTATGGTTGAATACAGCGCCCACACACTGGCATCCATTTTCTTCAATGAAGTGTTGGCTATGTTAACGGTCCCGCGCAACTCACCATATTTTGCGCCGCGCAAAAACAAGTTACTGCAGGCGCCATTGATTTGCCCGTTGATGGTCAATTGCGAACTTTCAGCATACAACTGGCAGATATCATTTCCAGAAAGGTTGATCGTGCCGCCCCAAGTGTTGGTGCTGGTCCTGCCATACAGGCTGGATCGGTAACCGACACCGTTTTGGTTGGTGGAACTCAAGTAAAGGGCCACGCCCGACGGAATGGAGATATAATTGTCTAGTTGAATACTAGTTCCAATCATGCTTGCGTCGTTGGTGTTGAACTCCAAGCGGACACTGCCGGAACTGCCGAAGGCATTGTTGGTACGCCCAATGATGGCTCCCATCCGATTGGTTACCGCATTCAGAGCATTGGAACTGCATAATGCCACCGCAGCGGTCCCGCTATCACCAATCCCTTTGGTGAACGAGGCGACCATGATTCGACCATTGATGAGGTTGGTGCTCGAACCGTTGGCAACGAAGGTCAGATGCCTGGAACTGTTAGTGATATCTCCGTTCAGATACAGCATTGAGGCGGCATCAACCCAGATGGTGGCATTTGAACCCAGCAGGATATTGGCCGCGTTGGTAATCGTGGAAGCGTTGCCGATATGCAACGCGCCGCCATTGACTCCGGTGCCGGAAAGCGTCAAAGGTTCCAATGACAACCACCGGTTTAGTGCGTAGTACAATTCACCGCCATTGGTGACGATGGTGCCGCTGTTGGTCAATCCCAAGGCGTTGGTATGCCCAACTTGCAATACCCCGCCGCTTACGGTAATCACCCCATCATACGCGGCGTTACTGGCATTCAGCACCAGCGTGCCGGGACCGTTTTTGGTCAGGTTGCAATTACTACCCAGGGTCTGTAATAGACCGTTGAGGTGCAGTATGGAGTTGGAATCAGCCTGAATTGTTGCGCTGGCGGCCAAGGTTAAAGCGCCTAGATTGGTCACCACGGCGCTGTCCGCCACGCGCAACACGCCGCCGCCCACGGTCAACGGTTCGGCCAGCAACAGACGGTTGGAGGCCAGACAAAGTTCACCGGAATTGGTGACGATGGTGCCGCCAATGGCATTACCCAAGGCATTGCTGTGGCCCACCTGCAAACTACCGCCAGTCACCGAGATATTGCCGTTATAGGCACTGTTGTCAGCAGTCAGAACCAGGGTGCCACTGGTTACAGCCAGGTTCACTCTTCGCGCGGAATCCCGGATGGTGCCAGCATACACGGCGTTGTTGGTGCCGCCCGCATATGTCAGGATACTATCCAGAGTAGGACTGCCATTGGTGATGTAACAAGCGCCCGTAGTACCCGGGGCAAGTTCCAGATCGGACACGGTCTGGGCAAAACCGTTCAGGTCCAGAATGCCGACAGTGGCGTTGCTGTACCCCAACATGACCGCATTGCCAGTCATCAGCGCCTGATTGGTGCCCAACCGCAACGTTCCCTCGCCGATTTGCACCATCCCCATTGTGTGGTTGTTCGTGAAAAGCGTCCAAGTGCCTGGGTCCACTTTCTTGAGGGGGGTAACGTTAATGTTAATCGGCCCCCACAGTTCACCACTGCCGTTGCCGCGCACGAACAAAGTACCGCAGGATCCGCTCACGGCACTGTTGAGCACCAAACCCCCGGAGGCGTTGCCGTAGAGTTGGCACCCCCCATCACCGGAAAGGGTAATGGGGCCATTCCAGATATTGTTGCCGTTGGTGGAAAATAGACTGCTGCGCAAACTGCCGCTGGAACTTAAGGCCAGGGAGACTGTGCTGGGAATGGTTACGGTATTTTCCAATTGAATACGTGTACCGGTATAGCTGGCATCATTGCTTGAACAGTTCGCATAGACGGCACTGGTGTTGCCCAACGCGTAATTATGGCGCACTACGAGTCCCCCAAGGGAGTTGGTTACCCGGCTCAGGGAATTGGAGGCGGCCAGAATAACCGTCGCACCCGCCGTGTTATCCCCAGGTCCTTTGGTCAGTGATTGAGCGTTGATTTTGCCATTGAATGTACTCGTGAAAGCGCCCGCCTGTTGCAGGGTGAGTTGATAGCTGGGACCAGTCAGATCACCGTTCTGTTGCAGCCAGGAGCCGGAATCCATTTTGATGGCGGTATCACCCGAGAGCGTAATCGCCCCTTGATTGGTGACGCCCGAGTTGCTGCCAATGCGCAAGGCCCCGCCATTGATGCCGGAGCCGGATAAAACCAGCGGTTCAACCATCACCATGCCATTGGTGGCATAATATAATTCGGCTCCGTTTGAGACTGTGGTATTGCCTGCGGCTGTTCCCAACGCATTACTGTGCCCGATTTGCAATTGTCCTTGCGCCACGGTCATGGTTCCTGCATACGTCGCATTATTGGCATTTAACACTAATAAGCCCGATCCGGTTTTCTTCAAGCTACGTGCCCCGCCATTTTCAGTTACCCAGTTATTGATAAAGATATTGGCTCCCGCAGCCACGCCGATGTCTCCGCTGCCAGCCAGCACATTTGTCATGTCATAGACACCGTTCAAGACTTTGGTTGTCAAGGTCAGGGTGCGACCACTGACAGCATTGGTCAGCAAGACCCCATCGATGCCATATAAACTCAAATTCCCACCTGCGCCGGTGGAGGCATTGCCGATGGTGCGGTCCACAGTGGAACCGGGGGCCAGGAAAATCTGTCCCACATTTTGGTTGCTAAAGCTGAAGCGTATCCCAACGAGGTTGGAAAATCCACCGGCTCCAAAGAGGGCGGTGTCTCCTGCCAAGGGCACCCCGCCATTGTTGTTGGTCCAGTTGCCGCCGAAGACCCAGAGATTACTCATCTGGTTCGCACTGCCGCTCCAACCATAAATTGTGCCCGTACTTCGGCAGGGTATCAGCGCCCACATCAAAAGGAATACCAGACACATGGCGGTGGCACGCCAATACGACCGGTAAGGTCCAGGATGCGCCTTTATTATCGTGTACAAACTTTTATTCATTTCGTTACATGTATCGTGATCGGATTATTCAGCCCGAATGCGATAGAACCGCTTGGCTCCCACCGCGTTGGTGTCGGTCAGTAATTGTGTCGAGCCATCGCCCGTGGCTGGGTGGATCACCGACCAATGGTCATCTGTCAAAGTATCCTTGTATTCCAAGGTGTAGGTTCGTCCCAGCTCCGTCTCAATCTTCATGTGAAAGAGGTGGTTGGTGGGAGCGGGACTTTGCATTTGCACTTGGATGGGACCAAACCCAACCTGATCCAACCATCCCGCGTTGGCACCGGCAACCGTGCCATCCAAGTTAGTATAACTCCACCGGAGGGTTTGCGAGCCGGACGGGATCAGGAAGTTTCGTTTGAACCAATTCACTTCACCAGAAATGGATTCTTGCGCCACGCCGGAATATGCAAATGTGAAAATGCCCTGGTTGGTGGCGGACGAAACCTTCCACCAGAAGGTCACCAACCCCGGTCCTGTCACGGTGGTTTCCAAGATAGAGGCTTGTTGTGCCAGAGTTGCGCCACTTCTGGCGGCTTCGTTCGCATCATGGGCAATATTGGTCACTAGAAACCACGGTGTTTGCCCACTGTTATTCCATGTCAGATTAGTATTGTTCAAAGCCACGCCAAAGGTGGAAATTCGTAATTGAGCCACGCTGCTTGTAGCTTGCCCGACGCTGTTACTGGCAACGATAAAATATCCGCCACTGTCCGATAGTTGCAAATTCGACAGGCACAGTGTGTTGCTCGTAGAGCCAGTTAACAGGGTGGCTGGGGCGCGATACCATCGGTAGCTTAACGGTTCCGCGCCGATAATGGTTGTGGTTAAGGTCACCAGTACGCCAGCATTGGTGAACAAACCTTGTGGGTCGGCGGTGATGATTGGATATGAAAGCACGGTCAGCGTCGCTACCGCGCTGGTGACTGTTCCCGCTACATTGGTCACAACGACCGTGTAATTACCGGCGTCACTCAATTGACAATTGGAAATGGACCATTGAGAATTGGTCGCGCCACTGATGATTGACCACTGGTTACTGGTCACGGATTTGTACCATTGATACCAGGGTGCCGGATTGCCGGTCGCCGACACATTAAAGTTTACCGTCGTTCCCATCAGGTTAGTCTGGCTCAGCGGTTGGATGGTAATTACGGGTGGACGTGCCGTGACCGATGTCAATTGCCAATACGGCATTGACAATGTAGTAGGCATGTCCGGGCTTGGAATGTTGTTTGGGTTGGAAACCGCCTGGGTGTAGATGGTGGACAATCCATACAGGGTGCCAATCGGCAGCGTTCCCGCATTAAGCTTCTGCTGGAACGATTCCCACGTGGGACTGCCATCCCCGGCGGCGGAATCCCATACGCGCACCTGCATTGGGCAGCTACCGAGGGAATCCGTGCGATAGGCGTTTGTAGAGCCAGTGCCAGGAGAGAATTGCCCACCACCAAAGTTGTTAAAACCAATAATTCCCTTACTTGTCTCCGCCAACAATGCATTCCCGGAAATGCCGGAGTTACCGCTGTTCGAGCCGGTCCAATTCCAAGCGCGCACGTCATTCAGGTTGGTTTGGAGTGGTACGCGACCCACCCCGTAGTAGATCGAGATGCGCAAGGAGCCAAAAGGCACGGTGGTGCTTTTGAGTGACGACGTTTGTCCCGATCCAACCGGCGTGTTGGTGGGATGAAAAATACGGTTGGTAGCGATATTTTGAAAAGAAAAGTACCCCGGGGCCGAACTCGGCGGCAGGATGCGAAGTGCCAATAAGGCCACACTGCTGGTGGTTTGGCTAAAGGAGTTGGCGGCGACGGCGTAGTAATTCCCTTCCTGTGCCGCTTGAACATTAGTAAGCGTCAACGTCGTGTTAGTCTGTCCGGAGAGTAGTGTGCCATTCCCATACCATTGGTAGGTCAATGGGGCTGGATTGGTGGCCGCCACGGTGAAACTGGCATTTTGTCCCGCATAGACCGATTGGCTGATCGGCGGCAGGGTGAAGAACGGCGGAACCATGACAGCTAGTGAGGCGACCATACTGGTAACGGAAGCCACGTTATTGGTAATCACTACCGAGTAATTGCCGGCGTTGGTCATCTGCACATTGGGCAGGATCAAGGCGGCGTTTGTTTGGTTTGGCAGCGCTGTACCTTCGTACCACCATTGATACCACAGCGCAGGTGAGCCGTTTGCAATCACACTAAAACTAACGATGGTGCCAACAAAATTGGTTTGGTTTTGTGGTTGAGTCACGATTACTGGTGCCGACCAAACGGATAGTGTTGCCACAGCGCTGGTTATTGTTCCCGCCGCATTGGTTACCACGACCGAATAGTTACCGGCGTCACTTAATTGACAACTGGCAACGGACAACTGACAATTGGTCGCGCCACCGATCACTGACCACGGATTACTGTCCACAGATTTATACCATTGATACCATGGCACCGGCGAACCGTTTGCGCCGACATTAAAACTGGCGGTGGTACCCGCGAGATTGGTTGCACTCTGGGGTTCAGCCGTAATGGTTGGTGCTGCCCAAACCGCCAGTGTTGCTACCGCGCTTGTGATACTGCCATACGCATTGCTTACCACCACATAGTAATTTCCGCCCTGCGATAAACTTGCGTTGGTAAAGATATATCCCGAGCTTTGCGCGCCGGCCTCGAGATTGCCATCATGATACCATTGGTAATGTAATGGGGCCGTACCACGAGCGCTTACTGTAAAAGCTGTGGCCTGACCAACCAACACTGTTTGGTTCACGGGTTGGAGAATAATCACGGGCGGCTGAGCCGTCACCGTCGTCAATTGCCAATACGGCATAGTCAATGCCGCTGGCGCATCAGGTATTGGAGTTTTGTTCGGATTCGAGGCCGTCTGGGTAAAGATCGGAGAAAGTCCATAGAGCGTGCCGATCGGTAAAGTCCCCGCTGTCAGTTTCTGTTGGAATGATTCCCACGTCGGACTGCCATCGCCGGCCCCGGAATCCCATACGCGGACCTGCGCGCTATAATTGGTGGCTGCGTCGGTGCGATAGGCGGTCACGTTGTTATTTCCAGCGCTAAACTGCCCGCCAAACAAAGCGGCAAACCCAATAATTCCTTTGTCTGTTTCCGCCAGCAACGCATTTCCAGAAATACCCGACTCGCCATTGTTGGCGCCATCCCAATTCCAGGCGCGCACATCATTTAGATTGGTTTGCAGTGGCCCGCCATTCGTGCCGTAATAGAGCGATAATCGCAGGGTGCCAAAGGACACCGTGTTGCTGTTCAGAGTGGAAAGTTGTCCTGCTCCCACCACCGAGTTAGTGGGATGGAAGATGCAATTATTCGTGCCATTGTAGAAATATAAATATCCAGGGGTGGCACTCGGCGGCAGGAGGCGGAGCGCTAATAACGCCTCACTGCTGACGGCTTGGCCATAAAGATTGGTGGCGATCGCGTAGTAAATGCCTTCTTGCGCCGCTTGAACGTTGGCCAGCGTCAAGGTGGTATTCGTCTGCCCGGACAGCATCATACCCTTGCCATACCATTGATATGTCAACGGCGCTGAACTGGTGGCGGCCACAGTGAAATTGACATTTTGCCCCGCATACACGGATTGACTGACCGGTGACAGGGTGATGACCGGTGGAATCAAAACCGTCAAACTCGCCACCAAGCTGGTCACGGAACCCGCCGCATTCGTCACCACCACCGTGTAGGGGCCTGCTTGATTGGTTTGTACGTGATCGAGAGTTAAGACCGGCGAGTTGGCGTTTGGGAGGTTCGTGCCAGATAATTGCCATTGGTAAGTCGCCGGCGTCATGGTGGAGGCAGTCACTGAAAATGTGACCGTTTGGCCGACAATCGCCTGGCGACTGGCCGGTTGTTGAATGATGGTTGGCGGATATGCCACCCCGTTGATTTCGAGCCCCCAACTTGTCAACGTGCTATCCAAACCCGAGTCAGCGTCGGCAATGAACAGAGTCCAAGTCCCATTCGGGTCACTTCCATTAAAGGCACTCAAAGAGGCAATGCGCGGTGAGGTATTGGTCACCGATTCTGGATCGGCTGTCCGTCCATCAGGCGCCCAACTTCCAGTCAGCGCTTCGCTCAGGGGAGTATTGTGATTACCAAAAAGTGTTTGCCGATACACATGAATGTCCCCATTGGCGGCGGTATCATCCAACGTCACATCCAGTCCCGGATCCCCATAGCCCCAGTAACGCACTCCGTCGCGTCCCACCCGGTTTAAGAGCATCGCCAGATTGGTGCCGTGCGAGAGGTAGCAGTATAGATCACCATTCCACGATCCAGAAACCTTTAAGCGGACCGCCACGTTGGTTACCAGTCCCACCGCACTGCCAAACTCAATGGCGCTGGCCAGGCCGGATCGGTCCATGCTGGGCACCAGGCTGTTGACCATCCGATTTGTGCTCAAGATCAGCGGTTTGCCGGAGCGGCACAGGTTGACCACGAATACTTGTGCCACTGCGCTTACTTGATTATACCCATCCGAAACCGTCAGTGTTACATTTGTTTGCGGGGTGTCCACTACGGTGCCGGGCGGGGGGGATTGGGTTACCGTGACATTGGTGCAATTATCGGAGTAGAGAATCTGACTGGTGAACGAGGGTAAAGTGGCCAGACAAGCACCGTTGGCATTTACTGCCAAGTTGGTCGGATACGCGAGAATGACCGGGGCGAGGTTGTCAATTACGACCACGAGCTGGGTGGCTGAAGCGGTGTGCGTGGCATTGTCTGTAATTGTCCAGACAACGACATTGGTTCCCGTTGGGAACGCGACCGGCGCATTATTCGTCAGACTGGCTACTCCGGCGGATGCGCTTGCCAGGGGTGTTCCCAGATTTACATTGGTGGTGGTGCAGGAACCAGCATTCACATTAATGGTGACATTGGTGGGTGCGGTAATCGTGGGCGGCTCGAAAACGGTCAAGAATGCCACCGTACTGGTGATGGTGCCAAAGGCATTGGATACGATCACAGAATAGGGTCCGGATTGGTTGATCTGCGCTTGGAGCAGTTCAAAGGAGGATGCCTGAGCACCCGCCAGATTGGTTCCATACCGACGCCATTGATAGAACAACGGGGTGGCCCCGGACGCAACCACGCTGAATTGCACGGTTGCCCCTGTCGGAGCGGATTGGCTTTGTGGTTGGGTGACAATGGCGGGCGGCACATCTACTCCCAATGTGGCTACCACGCTGGTGATCGCGCCCAACCCATTGGTTACGATCACGGAATACCCGCCAGCTTGTGTGGTGGATACATTGGTTAACGATAAGGCGGCAGCAACAGCGCCAGTCAGATTTGTGCCGTTGAAGCACCATTGATACTGCAATGGCGCAGTGCCATTGGCCAATACGGTCCAAGTCACTGTTGAGCTGGATAATACCTGTTGGCTGAGCGGTTGTTGCGTGATGGACGGGGGAGACAATACGGTAAGTAACGCAGCGTCACTGGTGACTACGCCGGCGGCGTTGGAGACTAGCACGGCATAGCTGCCCGCTTGGTTCGCCTGAACATTATAGAGCGACAGAGTATTCCCCGCCGCATCGGGTACGGTGGTGCCATTGAATACCCATTGATACCATAACGGGTAAGTGCCTGACGCCACTACCGCCAAGGTGCAGTTCGACCCGGCTATAATGGTATGATTGGAAGGGGACGTGACGATGGCGGGTGGAGTGACTATGGTAAGCGATGCCACGGTGCTTGTGACCGTGCCAAGATTATCCGCCACCGCGACCGAATAGCCGCCCGCCTGTGCCGGTTGAACGGCGGATAGCAATAGCAAGTTATTGGTGGCGTTACTCAGGGCGTTGCCGTTGTAAAACCACTGATACGCTAGCAATCCGCCGCTGGAAGCCGTGACGGAGAAGACAACGATGGAGCCCACGCCCACGGTTTGAGGAGCCGGATTGGTCAAAATCGCCGGACCAAGCAGCAGAGTGTTGGACGCTCCTGGTGTGCCTAAAGCCGTGAAACTGATGATATTTGAACCATTCACGACAAAACGCCCTTCCCCGAGGCCAAGTGGTTGCTGCCTGATATCCACCATGTCTATGATAGTGAAATTCGTGTTATACAAAATCAGCAATTCACCCATGCCATCCAGCGAAAACGAGGTGTGATTCGCGCCTTTTTCGGTTTGCGTATCTGCGATGAAGCGAGCATATCCGGCAGCGTCAAGGAAGGCGAGCGCAGCAATTTTATGCTTGGCCGCGCCTAATATCGAAGGGTCATCGGTCAAGTACAGTCCAGTCACCGTCACGGGGAGGCTGCCTGGATTGAAAAGTTCAAACCAATCCCCGCCAACCGCCGGGCTGGCAAACCATTCATTGAAACGCACATTGAGCGGGTTGCCGAGAGTTGCGGGAGGAGTATTCGGGGCGCCCGGCGTCGGTTGGCGTAACAACGCCCAAGTATTCGTGTAACGGCCAATGCTCCGGTTCGCTATTTGAGGGCCGAATTGGATAAAATCCACGGTAACCCCATTGGTATCGAACAAATACACACTGGTACCGTCGCCATCCAGTGCCTGCCCGCTATTCAATTCCAAATTGTAGCTCGTGCTTGCGGGGGCGTTCGGGTCGCACCAAACAACCAAGTACCGTTGCGGAGCCAGCGCCACACCGGCGGGAAACACCCACTGTCCCGCCTGCATCGTGTCTATGCTCAGACTCATGCCAGCCAGCGAGACGGTGTTGGAGGTGGGATTAAAAATTTCAATCCAATCGGCCGCGTGGCCATACCGGTTCGAGATGGCGTTTTCATTGCGCGCCATCACTTCGTTGATAACCAACCCCACCGAGGTTGGCAGGTAATTGGGAGCGCCCGGCGATTGGCTGCCGAAAAATTGAACAAAATTGGTGGAGCCGTCGGGCAGACTGCCAATGGACACATTCTCCAACTGTGGACCAAAGCTGGCCGTTTGCCGCAATATCCCCACATCATCATAGAAATAGAGGTTGCCGCCACTTGCGGAAATCTTGAAATCCAAGTGGTCAGCTCCCGGCAGGGCATCCGCGTAGAACCGGATATAACCGCCCGGTTCGATGAATGACAGCGAACGAATCTGTTGCGGCATCGTGTTAGTGCCAAGATAAATCCCTTTGAGAGTAACAGGCAGGTTGGTGCTGCGATTATACAGTTCCAACCAGTCGGAACCGCCGGGCGAACTGGCCAGCCATTCATTAATCCAAAGGTTGCTTGCAGTGGCGGTCGCGGCGACCTGGTTATTGGAGCCCGGTGTGGGTTGGGTCAATTGCCAGACTTGGTTCGAGTCGCGTCCCACGGAATAATAGGGAATCTGCACCCCGAAAGCGACGGCGTCCACGCGGTTGGTGTTCTGATCGTAGAGGAATAAATTTTCACCACTGCGCCCCAAGCCGAAACCGGTATGCAAACCGGGATCGGAATAGTTGGTGTCACACCAAATCACCAGATATTCTCCTGGGTTTAGGATTGCATTGGTGGTAAGGACAAATTTGCGCTTATTCGCGTCCACCGTCAGGCTCCAATTCGTCAAATTCACGGTCTGAGATCCACCATTGAACAATTCCACCCAATCCGGGTAATTGGTGTCGTTGGTGATGGTACCGGTATTGTATGCCATAACCTCGTTCAAACGTACCGCTGGCAAGGGGAGCACTGTATTAGGTTGCCCGGGTGAACCATTATATGCGCTGGCCTGCCAGTTAGCCGCCGCCTTTTGGTCTCCGTATGGATCAATCAATTCAATCGAATAAAAGGTATCCACCACCTCGGGCCAACCAGCATTCGCCAGATAATCCACGGAACACAACACGTTGCCATCCGCATCTTGTAGCGAAATGCGCTCGCCTTCATTGGCCAGCGCTCCGCCATACCATCCGGCCACGGCGACCCCAGGATAGCGGGCAGCGAACTGACTGGGCTTTTTACCGTTCGCCAGCACCCACCGTTCGCCCGGTCCCATATAAGTTCGTGGGGGGAAGGTAAAGTCTATGCCGGAAAAACTCGCCCCCGAGAGATCCACGATTTGGCCGCTGATATTGGCGAGTTCCAAGTATTCATACTGTTGCCCACCATAAGCGCCATACATCAGTTCAGTGATGCGCAGCGGTGAGCCAATGTTGGCTACGGTAAAGGTGGCCACGGTTACAGCGCTCCAATTGGTTCCGAGCAAAGTGCGCGCCTTGATGGTGGCATTGGCCGGGAGCACCACTGGCTGGCCATTCGTATAAGCGATTGCGCTGCTATGCACCACTCCGGCGAACATGACGCGCGGGTCCAACCCATTGGTGGTGTAATAGATTGTGCCACCAGCGGCGTTGGTCATGACGATGCCAAAACCGCGCGCTACCACCCCCCCATACTGATTAAATCCGGGCGCGTTGGTGAAGGCCCCAAAGCCATTGGTTTTAAATTGCTCAAATAAGTTGGTTGCCCGGCTTGCCGCAAAGGTCAGAATGGCTGCATTCATGCTGGGGATAACTCCGCTGAGTTCCGTTCGCATTGCGTTAAAACGATTGGAGACATTATTGCCGATCAATGCTCCATCATTAAAGAAATGCTTGCGAATCCGATCCGTAAACAGGAGTCGAAACTCCGGCGCGTTCGTCAGCGCGTACAAAAAACGGACGATCTCCGTGGTCGAACTTCCTGGACTGGCTCCCAGAATATAGTTAAAGGAATCTTCTGTAACCGCGCCACCGCCACAGGTATTGAAAGACATTTCGGAGTCCCATGTGGAGAAACGGAAGATGCCGGTGGGACAGCGCTCTCGGGAGGTGCGCCAATTATTGCCCGGCCAGTCATGGCTGGCATTGTTCATGTATAGCAGGATATAATCGGCAAAATTGGTTACATCCAGCATGGTGGCGGCTTGGATATAGTTTGAGGGAATGGCCAGGTTGTTGCTCCACATGTAGTTTTTTAGCTGGTTCCAAGCCACGAGATCACCGTCAATGGGATCGGACTTCACGCCGATCACGTCAAAGTTATTGGTGGTCCCATAGCATTGCTTGAAGAAGTCGCTTTCATTGCGTTCTACCGGATTGTAATACCCTTTATACACACCATTCAGAAAATAGTTCACGAACTCACCTTGTGGTGTGATTTGGCCCATATCGCTGAACAAGCGGCGGGCTAGTTCATCGTTGATAAATGGATTGGACATATCGTTATGCCCAGCCCGCAGCACAACCTGGTCATGGAGCGTCATGGGGGATGTCGGGAACCATGGATAGTCCAGTTTGCCGGGCCCGTAATCACCCCGGAAATACATGCGGTAACTGGTCTTGCTGGTGAGGGTATAGCGCGGGCGCATAAAATCACTGCCTTGAATCCGAAAACCGCATTCCACTGCAAAACCTGAATTGTCCGTTGCATTCATGAGTTCCACGGATACCGGTCGTTCCCAGGCGATGGTGCGGTTGGTAAAGTTATAATAATCATCCGGGCTGGTGGCTACCCAGATGCCACCATTGGGAAAGGCTCCCCCAGACATTCCACCAATGCCCGTACGCCCCGTGAGATTCGTCTGCGCCGTGGTGATGGAGAGTACCGGGAGCGATCGAATGATGCTGTTTTGGTTGAAAAAATAACTATGGGTAATTGTGGTTGATGGCAGCAATCCCGTTTTAAACGCCACGGCGCGCACGAGACCGGCATTGGTGGAAATACTGTTGGTCGGCACAAATTTGTTGCTATACACGATTCCATTGCTGTCCGTAGGTTCGCTGCCATCCAGCGTGTAGCGAATGATGGCACCCGTGGTCTCACAGGATAATTGCAAGTTGAAGTAATTGGTGAAAAAGCCTCGGGGTACGCTGAAGTGCGGATCCAACGCAAACCCTTGGGCAATGTTGGTGCTGTTGGGGCCGCCTGGAGTCGCGGTTAGAAAATATCGGTTGGTGCCGGTGGCGTCCAGTCCGTAAGAGTAATTAATGCGCTGTTCGGGAAACGATTTGATGACATGCACGGGTTGGCGAGGTGAATCAGGACTGAAGATTGCCAGGTCTTCGCCGTACATGCTCAACTTGAAGTTTGTATGGCACCAGTTTGTGCCGATCACGTTTGTCCGGTCCTTGCCCGAAGCCCATACCATCAGGTATTGGCCGGGCGCAATCGTCATGTCCGGGAAAACCCATCCGTCCGGTGAATCCTTATTATCGGTCAAAGCATACCCGTATAAGTTCACACTGGTGGTACCGCGATTGTATAGTTCAATCCAGCCATTGCGATCCCCATCCTCATCTCGTATGCCGTTCTCATTGCCGGCCATGAATTCATTGATCACCACATCGCCCGTTGGCGCAAGCGGATCTAGTGTCACATCCCAACTTCCGCCAGCGAAACGGTTGCTGTTAAAGGAGAAATCGGTAATGTGATGATTGGTGCTCCATTCAAAATGCACCAGCCCGTTTGATGGCACTGCGAATTGGAACAGGTAAGGCCCCGTATTGTAGCCCGATACAATCGCCGCTGGCTGCCCGTTGACGAGCAGGTCGGAGGCCTTTAATCCGGTCACCGGTTCAGAGAAGAGCACTGTCACTTGGGATAAAACTCTCAGCGTCACATTGGCGGGTGGTTCGAGCGCTATGATGGTCGGCGGCGTGGTTTCCACATTTACATGGAGTGTGGCAGAAGCACTATACGCCGTCCCAAAAGGATTTGCCACAATGCAGCGGAATTGTGTGCCATCTTCTTCCAACCGGGCGCGATCATACGTCAAGGTGGGAGTAAACTCCCCGATGAGATATTCGTCATTGCGCAGCCACTGATAAGTAAAAGGCTCTTCGCCTGAAGCCAGCACGCCGAATACTGCCGTGCCGCCTTCCTCGACAGTAACATCCTGCGGTTGCCCGATTACCACGGGTGGATTTGTGTTTATGGCATAAGGCAACAGGTAACTCCCGGAAATCGGGCCATTGGTTGTGCCATCGGGCATGGTCCAAGCCACGGAAAGGTATTCACCACCCGTTCCTTGCTTCTGCAACGCCTCGATATAATAAGCATTGCCGGATGCCAGGTAAATGGGGGCTGAACCATTGGTCCACTTTTGCCAGGTGACCACGCTATTGGCCGAAACGATGGCCGTCTTGTTGCTGACGTAGCTATCCGTGCTTAGGAAAAGCTGGCTTAAGTCATCACTGCATATCCAGAAGGTGTAATATCCTGACATGGGCGGGACCACATAGCCTCGCACTCGGGTCCCGTAATTGATGCTGGTACCGAAGTTGGCCGTACTGTATCCAGCGGGCATATTGAAGCTGTTTAGGGAAAGCGAGCCGCTGGGATTCCATGGGAAACGCGGGTCCGTGGTGAGATCCGAGACGTAGTTGCCGGGCCGGTTTGTCCAATATTCCAACAACAGCGTTTGAGCCGCCACCGATAGCGAGCCAAACAACCCAACCACACATACGAGCAGGAGCCCGATGCGTCTAAAGCCAAGACAACACATAGTAAATTTGATCTGTCATCAAACATATCAAAAAAACCCCGGCTTGGCCATCAAAATGTCACATAAACTTTACATTTGCGGCGTGAGTGCATCAAGCGATCCGGCCGGAACGGAAACCGGATGTTAATGACGCGCATCCTCAGACAACGTTTCCCGGCACTTGCGTTTCTCCGGCACGTGTTCAATATTGTGCCCGTGAATTTGACGATTGCAGAACTGACGGAGCGCCTGGTTGACTCGTACAGCCGGGTGGGCGGCATCAACCATTTGGATGGCAAAAACCTGCCCTCCAAGAGCGCTATTGTTCAGATTACCGTGGATCTGTTGCGTCTGCTGTTCCCTGGCTTTTTCGATGAGCGTGTCATTCATTCCTCAAAAATCAGGGTGGAAACAACCGTCTTGCTCGAGTCCGTCATGGTCCGGTTGGAGGATGAAATCTATAAGAGCCTGGAATACCACGCTCCCGGCGACCTGAAAAAGAAGGAGTTTCGCGCGTTTGCCAAAGAGGTCGCCTTCGGGTTAATCCAAGCGTTCCCCGGCATCCGCGAAATCTTGCAGACCGATATGGAAGCGGCGTATCAAGGCGATCCAGCCGCGCTGAGCAAGGAAGAAGTCATCGTGGCCTATCCGTTTGTCGAGGCGATTGCCGTGCATCGCGCCGCGAATGAGCTGTATCGCAAGGGAATCGCACTCCTCCCGCGCATTATGAGCGAATGGGCGCATTCACGCACTGGCATGGACCTGCATCCCGGCGCTTCCATTGGCTCGTACTTCTTTGTGGACCATTGCACCGGCACGGTCGTGGGCGAAACCAGCATTATCGGCAACCACGTCAAAATGTACCAAGGCGTGGCCTTGATCGCCCGCTCGCTTTCCGGCGGGCAACAATTGCGCGGCACCAAGCGGCATCCGACCATTGAAGATCATGTTACCATCTATGCCGGGTCAACTATCATGGGCGGAGATACCGTGGTGGGGGCGGGCAGCACGGTGGGTGCGAACGTATTCCTCAGCCACAGTGTGCCAGCCCGTTCACTTGTGCTCGCGGATGATGTCAAGGTCCGCGTGATGAGCAAGCTGGAGAAAAATAGTCCCGTCCTGAATTTCGAGATTTAGGATGGTCTCTAATGCGCTTGTATTCCTCCCCTGCCACGGTTTAAGCTGACGCCATGAAACAGCTTGAACCGAAACGTACGATGCGAACTGACGCCTTAAGTCAACCAGTGGAAAACCCGGGGACCATGCTGGGACGCCGTGACTTTCTCACCCGTAGCGCGCTGGCGGCAGTGGCCCTGGGTGGCATGGGGTCATCGTTGTCACTGTTTGGCGCTGGGGATTCCTGGCCGCCGGCCATGGCGGTGTTCAGCAAGGTTTATCAAGAGGTTAAACTCGATTTTGATCAAGCGGCCGCCCTTACGCAGGAGGCTGGCCTGGATGGGGTTGACTGTCCCGTCCGTCCCAAGGGGGAGATTGAACCGGAGCGCGCGGCTGACGACATGCCTCGGTACGCCGAGGCGCTTAAGCAACACAATGCCGCCATGTTGTTGCTGACCACCGGCATCACCAGCGTTGATTTTCCCCATACCGAAACCGTGTTACGCACCGGGAAAAAGCTCGGCATCCGTTATTATCGGCTCGGCCAATATCGGCCTGAGAAGGGCAAGACCATGCGCGATTTGATTCCCGAGGTCCGGGCGCGTTTCAAGGACCTGGCCGCGCTGAATCGCCAGTTGGGCATGACCGCCATCTTCCAGAATCATTCGCCTAGCGGTAATAGTGCATACTTGGGCGGTGACTTGACGGATATGGCTGCGTTGGTGGAGGGCTTTGCACCGGATGAAATCGCGGTGGCGTTTGATTTGGGGCACGCGTTGGTCGTGCATCAGGACGAATGGAAAACGCACTTTGAAAAACTGAAATCGCATTTGGGCATCGCGTATATCAAAGATGCCGACCGAGTCAAACGGTTTGTGGCTTTTGGCGAGGGAGAATTCTCGCGCACGGATTATTTCCAGAAACTCAAGGCTATGGACTACCGGCGTCCGTTCTCCGTTCACATCGAATATGAATGGACGCCAAAAGGTCAACCCAAGACCCGGGAAGCGTTGCTGCGGGTGTTGAAAGAATCGCGCCAAGCAGTGAATAAGTGGTGCGGGGTGAGCTAGCTCCGAGTTTCTCATTCATAATCCCACCCCAATATTTCGGATAGGTGAGGTTTTCACGCCCAAGGAGCGGGCTCGACACGAGTTCGCTTTGTGGTAACATGCATCCACGATGTTCATGTTAAGTCGTACCGTTTTATGTCTGCTGACCTGCCTGGCGGGCAATGCCTTGGTGGGCGGCCCAATGCCCTTGGGAAATCCGTCCGCGAATTCCATGGCTGTGCTTACCAATTCCCGTGTGCGCCAAGTCGGACCAGGCACGTACCAGGTGGGGATTGTTAAACTGGAGAAGGCCAAGAATACCATCACGTTTCCCGCGCAAATCAATATGCGCGAGGGGATCGTTGAATATGCGCTGGTCAGTTCGCAGGGTAAGCTCCACGAGAGTGTGCTGCAAACGGAGGCGGAACCCTACCATATTCATGTGGCCATGTTGTTGTTGGGAGCTAAAGGTTCGCCCAAAGAATTGAGGGAGGAGGATTTTCTGCGAAACATTCCGGGAGACAAGGTCACAATTCAGGTGGCGTGGAAAGTGGATGGCGTGGAGAAAAACGCCCCGCTGGAAAGTTGGATATTGGACAAAATATTGGAGAAACCCATGAAAGCCGGTGAGTGGACCTACAATGGATCACGTACTGTGGAAGCTGTGTTTCTTGCCCAGCGGGAGCGTTCCATCATTGCCTTGATCGCCGACCCGGATGCTTTGGTGAATAATCCGCGCACCTATCGTGAGAAGGATGATAATTGGACCGGTAATCCTGAAGCCTGCCCGCCGGTGGGCACCCCGGTGCAAGTGAGTATTAAAATCCAACCGCAAAAGCCATTGCCGTCGCCATAGTCCAAGGATGACCGAGAACCGCGTAACCCGCCAGTATCCTGATCCGTCTAATCTCCTGAAAGTTAAAAGTAAATCAAACTGACATCATGCTTATGAGCCAACTCAAGTTACTGTTTCTGGGCGGAGTGTGTAGCGTCCTCATGACCGCATCGCTTTTTGCGCAGCCGGCGTCGGGACGCGATGAACGCCCGGGGGCAAACGCCCGCCTACCGCAGCGTCAACAACCCCTGCCGCCTGGAGTGGAGGCCTTACGCGATCTCGAGTATGTGCCCAACGGGCATGAGCGGCAGAAACTTGATCTCTATCGGCCCAAGGATGGCAATAAGCTCCCGCTGATCATTTGGGTGCATGGTGGCGCATGGCGCGCCGGCAGCAAGGACCAATGCCCGGCGTTGCCGATGCTGCGCGATGGCTACGCCGTGGCCAGCATCAATTACCGTCTGTCGCAGCACGCCATTTTCCCCGCGCAAATCGAGGATTGCAAAGCCGCCATCCGTTGGCTGCGCGCCAATGCGGCCAAGTATCGTCTGGACCCGGATCGGTTTGGGGCCTGGGGTTCCTCCGCCGGTGGCCATCTGGTGGCATTGATCGGCACCAGCGGTGATGTCAAAGAGTTTGAGGTGGGCGAAAATCTCAGCGTTTCCAGCCGGGTGCAAGCCGTGTGTGATTGGTTCGGGCCAACCGACATGGTGCAGATGAGCAAGTTCCCCAGCACGATGAAACACGACGCGCCGGAATCACCGGAATCCTTGCTGGTGGGCGGTCCCATTCAGGAGAACCTTGCCAAGGCGGCCAAGGTCAACCCCATCACTTACGTGGCCAAAAATAATCCGCCGTTCCTGATTATGCACGGCGACAAGGATCCCTTGGTGCCCCTGAATCAAAGCGAAATACTGGAGGCGGCACTCAAGAAAGCCGGCGTGGAAGTTCAATTGCATGTGGTGATCGGTGCGGGGCATGGTTTCGGTGGTCCGGAGAACCAGGGACTGGTGAATCAGTTTTTTGCCAAACACCTGAAGCCATAAATCACGTCTTGACACTCCGGCTTTCAGACACCAATTTCTTGGCGGATTAACAATTATTATTATGTCCATAAAGCATACTTTGTTTGACTCGCTCCAGACGTTTGATTTGGGGAATGGCAAAACTGGCAATTATTACTCGCTGCCCGCGCTCGAAAAGGCCGGGCTGGGGAAGATTTCACGGCTTCCGGTATCCATCCGCATTGTCCTGGAATCCGTGCTGCGCAATTGCGACGGCAAAAAGGTCACCGAACAGAACGTGCGCGAGTTGGCTGCCTGGCAGCCGAAGACCGCTCGTACTGCGGAGATTCCGTTTGTTGTCGCGCGGATCGTCCTGCAGGATTTCACCGGCGTGCCGCTGTTGGTGGACCTTGCGGCTATGCGTTCCGCCGTGTCGCGTTTGGGCAAGAATCCCAAGCTGATTGAGCCGCTGGTGCCCGTGGACTTGGTGGTGGATCACTCCGTTCAAGTTGACTTTGCCGGTACGCCTGATGCGTTCCAGCGCAATCTGGAACTGGAGTTCCAACGCAACCGGGAGCGCTACCAATTCTTGAAGTGGGGTATGCAGGCCTTTGAAACCTTCAAGGTTGTGCCGCCCGGCATTGGCATCATTCACCAGGTCAACCTGGAATATCTGGCCAAAGGCGTGCTGGAACACAGTGGAGTTTATTATCCGGATACCCTCGTGGGTACGGATTCGCATACCACTATGATCAATGGCATCGGTATCGTTGGTTGGGGCGTGGGTGGCATTGAAGCCGAGGCCGGCATGCTCGGGCAGCCCGTCTATTTCCTTACCCCGGACGTCGTTGGGGTGCATCTCACCGGCAGCCTGCGGGAAGGCGTGACCGCCACGGATTTGGCGCTCACGGTGACCCAACTGCTGCGCAAGGCGAAGGTGGTTGGCAAGTTTGTGGAGTTTTTTGGTCCGGGTGCGGCGGCGTTGCCGCTGGTGGATCGCGCCACGGTTGCCAACATGGCTCCTGAATATGGCGCCACCATGGGCTTCTTCCCGGTGGATGCCGAGTGCGTCAATTACTTGCGGCTCACCGGCCGTTCTGAGGAACTGTGCCAGCGCTACGAGAATTACTATCGCGCCCAGGGCTTGTGGGGCATCCCGCAAAAGGGGCAGGTGGATTATTCCCAGGAGCTGGAATTGGATCTGGCGACGGTGGTTCCCAGCGTGGCCGGTCCGAAGCGTCCGCAGGACCGCATCGAGCTGCCGAACCTCAAGCGCGATTTCTTCAGCGCCTTTATTCGTCCGGTCACCGAAAGCGGTTTTGGCAAAACCCGCAAACAGTTCAGTACCGTTAAGGCGCAGGTCAAGGTGGAGGGCAAAGGCGATGCGACGCTGGGCAATGGCTCGGTGTTGATCGCCTCCATCACCAGTTGCACGAACACCTCCAACCCCACGGTCATGCTCGCCGCCGGTCTCCTGGCGAAGAAGGCGGTGGAGAAGGGGCTGACCGTCAATCCCGCCGTGAAGGCGTCTCTGGCGCCGGGCAGCCGCGTGGTCAGCGACTACTTGAATAAGACCGGGCTGCAACCGTACCTGGACAAGTTGGGCTTCAACCTGGTGGGCTACGGCTGCGCCACCTGCATCGGCAACTCCGGGCCATTGGCACCGGTGATTGAAGAGGCGGTTGTCAAAAACGATCTGGTTGCCGCTTCCGTGCTTTCCGGCAACCGCAACTTTGAGGCGCGCGTCCATCAGAACATCAAGGCCAACTTCCTGATGTCGCCGCCGCTGGTGGTGGCGTTCGCGCTGGCCGGGCGCGTGGATGTGGACATGAGCTGCGAACCGATTGGCCTCGGCAAGGACAATGAGCCGGTGTACCTGGCGGATATCTGGCCCACCCTCGCGGAAATCCGCAGCGCCATGGCGTCGGCCTTGCAGCCGGAAATCTTCCGCCAATTGTACACCAACTTCGCGTCGCAGAACCCGAAGTGGAACGAAGTGCCCACCACCGCCGGGCTGATCTACGGCTGGGACACGAAGAGTACCTACATTCAGGAGCCGCCGTTCTTCACCAACTTCTCGATGCAGGCGGGCAGCATCGGCCAAATCCGTGGCGCGCGCGCCTTGGGTATCTTCGGCGATAGCGTCACCACCGACCACATTTCCCCGGCCGGTGCCATCAAGAAAACGTCTCCCGCCGGCAAGTACTTGATCGAAAACGGCGTGACGTATGAAGACTTCAACAGCTACGGCTCGCGCCGTGGTAATGATCGCATCATGACGCGCGGCACCTTTGCCAACGTGCGCATCAAGAACCTGATGCTGGGCGGCGAGGAAGGCGGCAACACCCTCTACCAGCCGACGGGCGAAAAGCTGAGCATCTATGATGCCGCCGTGAAACATCAGGCGGACAAGACGCCGCTGATCGTCATCGCCGGGCAGGAGTACGGCACCGGTTCCAGTCGCGACTGGGCCGCCAAAGGCACCAATCTGCTGGGCGTAAAGGTCGTCGTCGCGCAGAGCTTTGAGCGCATTCACCGTTCCAACCTCGTGGGCATGGGCGTGCTGCCGTTGCAGTTCAAGGAAGGCACCACCGCGCAGACGCTCAAGCTGGATGGCACCGAAGTCTATGACATCGTGGGCCTCTCGCCGGACCTCAAGCCGCAGCAGGACCTGACGCTCCGCATCACCCGCAAGAGCGGCCCGGCGGAGGATGTCCCGGTGCGCTGCCGCATTGATACCCCCATCGAGATTGATTACTACCAGCACGGCGGCATCCTGCCTTACGTGCTGCGGCAACTGCTGGCTTGAGACGGCGAAAGCAGCAAGCAGACGGCTGACGCTGCTTACGGCACGAATTCCAGCGCGGGCGCTTTGGGGATAACCCCCATGGCTTGCCCGCGGTTCAGGAACCGGCGAATGCTCTCGCGGCCTTTGTCCCCGTAGTCGAGCGTCCAATGGTTCACGTACATCCCGACAAACTTATCCGCCAGCTCCCGGCCCATGTCGCGCGCATACTGGAGGGCGTGCAGCACCGCTTCGGGACGGTGCTCCAAACTGTAGCGGATGCTGTCCGTGAGAATGCCGGACACGGTTTGGCGCACGTCCGCCGGCCAGCGCTTGTGAATGACGTTGCCCCCGAGTGGCAGCGGCAGACCGTCGTTCTCCCGCCCCCACCAGACGCCCAGGTCCTCACACACGCGTAGCCCCTCGTTCTGATATGTCAACTGGCCCTCATGAATGATCAACCCCACGTCCGCTGCGCCACTTTTGACGGCTGAAAAGATCTGGTCAAAGGGCGTCACGATATACTCGAACTCGCTGGCGGGACGCCCCAGCCAGAGTTGCAGCGCCAGGAAGGCACTCGTCATCTTGCCGGGGATTGCGATGCGCTTTTTGGCAATCTCAGCGCGGCTGAATTGCTCCTTGGCCACCAACATGGGGCCGTAACCGTCGCCCATGCTGGCGCCACTGGGCAGCAGGGCGTATTGGTCGCACACATAGGCATACGCATGGATGCTGATGGCGCTGATGTCCAGTTCGCCGCGCGTCGCGCGTTCGTTCAGTGTTTGAATGTCCTGTAAAATATGCTCGAAGCGATAACCCTGGGCCGGAATCAACTCTTTCGCCAACGCGTAGAACATAAACGCGTCGTCAGGATCGGGCGAGTGGCCCAAAGTCAAAGTGGTCGTATTTGCCATGCGGCTAAAAGTAGGCACCAAACAATCCCACGGCAAGGAATTATATCTTGATCGGAATTCGGATTGCGGATTGCGGAATTGACCGACTCCTGACCTCGGCGGTGACCCAAACTCCGGTTTTCTTCGGCTTAATTTTTCTGGTGCAGCCTTCGATCTTTGACAGGCCAGCGGGTGCAAGTCCCGCC
>JBAXGN010000008.1 GCA_037139415.1 Verrucomicrobiota bacterium
GTCGCCCTGCCCGTCCTCACCGTGCCGGAACTGCCCAAGGACGTCACGCCGGTGCCGCCCGGCGCGCTGAACCGGATTTTCGGCCTCGTGCACAAGCTCAAGCTGGCGAAGGCCTACACGAAAACCATCGGGCTGGATTTGGGCGTGGAGACGCCGGGAAATTTCGCCGCGCATCCGGTCCCCACCCTGAAGCTCACCGTGGTGGCCGGCATCAAAAAACAAGCCGCCCGCCTCGCGTTCGTCAAGTTTGGCCATCAGGGGGTGTTGATCGAGTCCCGCACGAACGGCGGGCCGTGGCAAAAGCTGGGCACGTACACCCGTTCGCCGTTTCTGGATACACGCCCGCTGCTGGTCCCCGGCGTGGCGGAAGTCCGCGAGTATCGGATCCGGTTCATTGACATGGACGCACCCACCGGCGACTGGTCAGGGGTGGCCAAGATCGCCATTGGCCCCGGATAGGACGGCGCGGGGAATTTTGCAGGAAACCAGGCGGCAGGAAACTGAAGACCGTTGTTTGGGAAGCGCGGCGGCAAGGCGGGGGGACGAAGACCGCGCCGCCACTTTGATCAGCGGCTGTTACGCGCCGGTTGACGCGAACCGCGCCGGATTAAGAACCCGACCCCGGCAAACACGCCGATCAATAAGACTGGCCCCGGTTCAGGCACCAACTGGTAGCCGAGGACATCCATGGCCCGCAAATCGTTGGTGCTGATGTTCATGGTGTCTCCGTAATTGAGGGTGGGATTCATGATCCCCACTCCGGCATTGTTCTTCCAATGGCTAGCTTGATCCCCATCGCCATAGGTGATCCCGTTGGCGAACGCGGCGATGGCATTGGTGCCGCCATCCACGGAAAAATACTTGGGAAAATCATCCGCCGTGTAGTCTGTGATGCCCGGACCAAAGGACAGACTGCGGGTGGAATAACGAAACAGGTCAAGCAGGTTCGAACTAAACGTATCGCCGGAATAAGCGCCAGCCAAAGTATCTATATCATCCACGCCGCTGACAAATCCAAGGGAATGCCCGATTTCATGCGCGGCGGCTCCCACAAAATCCATCATCCCCGGCGTAATGGTCGAGCCGTGGTTGAAATCAAAGGCATACAAAGAATTAAACTGGATGACGGCATCCAGACTCGAACTGGGGGCCAGCAATCCAAGCGCCTTGGCGTTGACCGTGGTCATGCCCACCCGATTCATCGTGTCCAAGTAGGGCGTGGCACTGTTGAGGCCGTTTGGATTATTGCTGGTGTGATTAATCAAGCGACTGTAGCTGTCGCCCGGTTGCAGAGCGGCATACGCGGAAACATCATCCGCCGAGGTGCGATGCGCCATCAGCGCGCCCACCACATCCGAATACGCATATTCACGAAAATCCGAGCCGGAGGAACCGATAATGCGAGGGTCGCTAAAATCGGTAAAGCCGATCTGAATATTCACGGTAATATTGTCGGCGATTTGATCGGACCATAGCTTGCCGGCGGCGGTAAAGCCATCAATCGCCTGCTGGGAAGTACCGGCCTGGGGAATCAAGTTAAACACCAAATTGGCCCGGGTCGCACTGACCAGGCCAAAAAACAACACTGCCACCAATCCGTGCCGAACCTGCCGCAACAACTTTAATTGCATGGTGGAAAATCCATAGCACACAGATTAGGCCATGGCAAACATATCTTCAATGCTCGCGGCCACACGGGGACAGGCCGGAACTGGAAAAGAATTTCTGGACAACAAAATCGGCGGATGGCAGATTGTCAACCATGTCAGGACAACAGATTGACGGCACACAAGCACAACTTTCGGCGTTAGGACGCCGCGTATTAAACGGCGGGCAAATCAACCGCGCCGAAGCCTTGTTTTTAATCAACCTGGAATCCACAGCGGACATGATTGATTTGATGTCGTGGGCCAACCGGATTCGGGAACACTTCCGGGGCAACCAGATTCATTTATGCTCGATTGTGAATGCCAAAGCCGGCGGTTGCCCGGAAAACTGCAAATTCTGCGCGCAATCCGCCTTCTACCAGACGGAATCGCCGCGCCACGGCTTTGTGGAACCCGAACCCGTGGCGCAGGCAGCCAGCGAGGCGCACGAACACCAGGTAACCGCCTTGGGCCTGGTAGCCGCGTGGAAAGGTCTGACCGAGGGTGCGATGTTGGACGAAGTCTGCGACCGGGTACGCGAACTGGCCCAAGGCGGCAAGGTGCGCGCCGATGCTTCGCTGGGCATGATCAACAGCCAGCGTGTAGCGGATCGTTTAAAAGCGGCTGGTCTCGAATGTTACGGACATAACCTGGAGAGTTCGCGTCGCTTTTACCCCAACATCTGTACCACCCATACCTATGACGACCGGTTGACCACGCTCCGTCATTTGAAACAGGTGGGCATCAAACTTTGTTCGGGCGGCATCATCGGCATGGGCGAAACCCGGGAAGATCGCTGTGACATGGCGCTGGATCTGCGCGAGGCAGGCGTTGACTATATCCCGGTCAATATTTTGAATCCCATTCCCGGCACGCCATTTGAAAAACTACCGCCCATCACCCCCATGGAAGCACTGAAAACCATTGCGTGTTTCCGCTTTATTTTGCCGGACAAGGAAATCTCGGTGGCCGGCGGACGCACGGTCAATTTACGGGACCTGCAAAGCATGGTATTCATGGCTGGAGCCAGCGGTTTGATGGTGGGCAACTACCTGACGACACTGAACCAATCGGTGGAAAAAGATTTGCAGATGTTGAAAGACCTGGGATTGAAGCCTACGGGGTATCACACGAATGAAGCAGGGGACGCTGCCGAGACGACCATCAGCGGATGCACCTCGCAAACCGTGGCCACCACTCGTCCGTGACCTCCGTCCAACGGTCACCAGCGAAACAAACGGTTTCCAAGGTGAATCGGTCTATCGGAATGGATCGGGTATAAAATTTGATACGTAAACTCATCTAAAAACCTTGCGCTTTTAGCCGGACTAACGCACTCTTCGGCCATGGGCTTACCATGCCAGCCAGTAACATTGACGCCGGAACAGGTCGCCGACCTGAGCCAGAAGCTTTCCACGTTGCGTCATAACGTTAATAACAATCTATCCCTAATCGTCGCGGCCTCTGAACTGATTCGCTTCAAACCGGAGATGGCCCGACAGATGGCAGGCACATTAGGCGAGCAACCGCCCAAAATCATGGAGGAGCTGCGTGCCTTCTCTGCCACCTTGGAGAAGTCCTTGAACATCACTCGGGAATAGCCCTGCAACCGCTCCTTACCCATCCCCGCGTTCAAACTCGATTGCAACCCGCAATCGCCATTATGTTTTCGGATTCCATGCTCCCCGGTGCCACAAGACCTCCCCGGATTTTGTTTCATTGGCTTGACGATTGGGTTACAATAAGTTCCACTTAGCACAGACATGTGCTCGAAACAACCACTGCGGCAGGCAATCTTGCTGGTGCTGGGAGCCAGTTTGGCAGCGTCCGCCGGAGCGGAGAAACTGTTCAAGCTGGCGGAGTGCATTGACCTCGGCATCAAGCGCAACCTCGATGTTCAGATCGCCGCCTGCCAAAATGAGGTCACCCGTAGCTTGTTGCAGAGTTCCCAAGGCGCGTACAACCCGCAGTTGCGAGTCGGGTTCCTGAGTGAACTGGAGAATATTCCAGATGATTTTAGCCCACGCAAAGACGGCTCGCAGGCTGCTTATGAATGGCAATCACGCGGTGTGGATGCCGGTCTCGGCGGCTTGTTGCCAACCGGAACACGGTATGACTTGACCGCCAGCACGCGCCGGGTGGACGGGATTACTTGGTTTCCGTTCCTGACCACCTTTCCTGGCAATGTCCGCAACAGCAGCTATTATACGTCGGTGGCGGCACTTACTCTGCGGCAGCCGCTGCTCCGGAATTTCGCCATTGATCCAATCCGGCGCGCCATCCAAGTTAACCGCAAAACCTTGCAAATGAGCGAAACGGCCTTGCAGCAGCAGATCATGCGGTCGGTGGCCGAAGTGGAACGGTCGTTTGTCGAATTATTGTACCTGCATGAGCGGTTGCGAATCGCCGAGGAAAGTACCGAGCGAGCGCGCACCCTCGCCAAGCTGGCGCGCAGCCGCCTGGATGCCGGCAAGGCAACCATAAACGACGTGGAAATGGCCGAAGCACAAGCGGCCACGACCGAAGCCGAGGTGTTTCTGTTTCAGCAACGTGCCGTCACTAACAGTGAATCGTTTAAACTGTTGCTCACGGACGACTTATCCTCGATGGCAGGGATTCGAATAAAACCTGTGAACAGCATTCCCGAAGAAGCCCTGCCGCCGGATCGAGACGCAAGTTGGCAACGTGCCCTACGGTTGCGCCCCGATTTGCAGCATAGTTACTTGCGTGAGCAACGCCAGGACATTGAGGTGCGATACCGCCGGAATCAAACGTACCCGGACTTGGAATTATCCGGCGGTTTGGGCTCCCGCACGGTCGCGGATAAATTGGGCCAGAGTCTGGCAGACCATGCGCGCCATAATGAACCGACGTTTGGTTTCGGCGTTTCGCTTTCGCTCACCCTCGATAATCGTGCCGCAAAAAACCGCTACCATGAGAGCTTGGAACTTTCCGAGCAGGCCCGCCGGCAGAGCAAACGGTTGGAGCAGCAAATTCTAGCCCAAATCAGCGAAGATGCCGCCCGGGTGCAGCGGGAATGGCACCATATGGAAACGGTGCGGCAGGCGCGACAATACGCTGAAAGGGCGCTGAAAATGGAGCAATTCAAATACGAAAATGGAGCCAGCACCATGTTCTTTCTGATCCAGGCTGAACGGGACCTGGCTGCTGCCCAAGCCGCAGTGGCACGCTCCCGGCGCGAATATCGGGAATCGCAATCCCGGCTGGCTTATCATGAAGGCAGCATTCTGGAACGCCATTCCCTGAAGATAGACCTTAAATGAAACTGCTTATGAAATATTCACCACTGTTTTTCTTTGGCTGGTTTCTGGGCGTGTTATCCGCGCTCGCGTCGCCACCCGCGCCACGCGCCATCACGATGGCCGAGTGTCTGAAAATGGCCTTGCAAAATAATTGGGATGTGCGCATTCAACGGCTGGCCCCCAGTATCGCTTACTGGCAATCCGAGGCCGCGCTGGGAGCGTATGATCCAGTGCTCGGATTTAAAGCCGGTCAGAATCATGTTACCATGCCTCAGGAAACGGACCCTAATAAAATCGGGCCGAATGAAGAATACAAACAAACGAGCGATTCGCTCGCGCTGGGGCTGACTGGAGCTTTGCCGTATGGCACACGCTATGAACTGGCGCACGTTTTCAGTCATTATCGGTACCAAACCGATTTCACCCCCCCTTCCCGTTTCCCGAACAACCAGCGCACCACAAATGACTATGAGAGTACCTTAAGCTTGAACCTGACCCAACCCCTGCTGCGCAATTTTCTCATGGACCAGGCGCGCCAAGTCATTCTGGTCAGCCGAAAGAACTTAAAAATCTCGGAACTCGCGCTGCAAATGCAATTACTCAACACCGCCACCCAAGTGGAATTGGCGTATTATGATCTGGCCGGAGCGCAGGACTTGGCCCGGGTGCAGGAACACGCCCTGGCCTTGGCCAAAACCATGCTGGACCTTGGCCGGAAACAACTGGACGCCGGCAAGGCGACGCCACTGGATGTGGCCCGGGCGGAAGCGCATGTGGCCACCATCGAGGGCGACTTGATCTTGGCGCAACAAACCTTGGCAAGCGCGCAAAACCGGCTCAAGACGTTGATCACCGACGACTTTAAATCGCTGGCAGATGTGGCGCTGACTGCTGCGGATTCCATGCTGGTGGTGCCGCACCAGTACGACCGGGAATTTAGCTGGCAACAGGCGATGACCACGCGTCCTGACCTATTGCAACTACGGTTGGAGTCCGAAAAAAAAGATATTCTGGTACGCTTCCAAAAGAATCAACTCTTGCCGGCAGCCGATCTGATTGGTGGAGTCGGCGCGCGCGGCAAAACTTCCGAAGCCGATCGCGCATATGGCGATTTGTGGGAGATTAAATACCCCGCGTACCATTACGGGCTCGTGGTCAGCCTGCCGATTGGAAACCGAGCCGGGCGCGGTAATTATCAGGCGGCCCAAGCCGCGCGGAAGCTGGCGGCACTGGAAATCAAGAAAGCCGAACAAGTCATCCTCGCCGAAGTGGACATTGCCGGCAGCTTGATACAAACCACGCTCAAACGCATTCCCGCGACCCGCAAGGCGCGCGAATACGCGCAATCCGCCTTGGAAATGGAGAACAAGAAACTCGAAGTCGGCGCCTCCACCCAATATGTCATCCAGAAATTGCAACAAGACCTGACGCTGGCGCGCCAGGTGGAAGTCCAAACCGCCACCGACTACAATAAAGCCCTGGTGCAATTAGCCTACGGTGAAGGTTCTCTGCTGACAAAAAATGGGCTGGGCCTGATGTTCAAGTAATCCACACTCCAGTCGCCAGCGCACTTCACGGTTTGCTTTGCAATACCTGCCAGGCTAGACGCGAAAATGGTCCGTTTACCCCCGTGACAAAATGTTCCAGTTTGCGGCGCGCCAATCCATCCTGATCACCACAACGGTAAAGGGCGCACACGGCCATCAACTCGCCGGTATCTCCGGAGTTATTGCGGGATTTCACCATACTCGCAAGCGTTGGCGCAGCGGCTGGATCGCCGATCTTCCCCAACGAAACGGCAATTGCCCGGAACCGCGGGAAACTCATCCGGGCCGCCTCTTTTGAGAAGGCAGCAAGCACAGGGATGCTCCGCCGATCACCGGTTCCGCCCAACGCCCACAGCAACTGGACCACAGGTTCCAGATTATCCTTGGCCCCGTGCTTGGAAAAGTCCCTCTCGGTAAGACAGCGGTTTGCCTCCTTGAGCAGTGTTTCCACGCCATACGCGTCACCCATCACTCCCAGAGTTTGGGCATACGTCAACTTGTCCGCACCTAACGCCGTGTCATGAGCCCGCCGTAACTGGGGGAGCGACTCCTGTGGCTGGGCCATGAGGATTTCAAGGCCTTGATAATCCTTGGTCACCAGTTTGACCGCCTCAGCAATTTCTCGGGCGGGAATCGGAAAAGAATCATGTTCATTGAGAACACTAGCAGAAAGATTGCCCACCTCCACCAGATGCCGTTGCAAGGCTTTCACATCCACCAAACGGGGCGTGATATTCTTTCTGGCAGCCATGGCGGCGGCCACCCCGGCAGCGTAACCGAGATTTTGCTGGTCCGGTTGCATTCGCACAATGGGCAGGGCATCCCGATGCACACTCAGGGCAATCCCCACCACCAGCATTCCCTCCACCCCTTTTGGCAACAGACACCGGTACGGCACATAGCTGTGATACTGATAGCGGCTATCACCCGGCGGACGGGCGGGGCGAAGCATGAAAAACGGATGAATCTGGTAACCATGACTGTCGTAATCGCTTTGCGCATAAACAATGCTGTCCGGAAACGTACGCTGATTAATTTGATCCACCCAATCCAGCGTGAAGTCACCCACAATGCGACGGCGCTCGCGTGAATCCACCAGTTGCCCACGATCAAAAAAGTTCTCCTTGCGCTGCGCCAAGGCCTGCCGCACATCAAGCGGATCGGCCACATCCACCGGCAACAGTTCACCATTAATGTAATAAGCACCGACTTCCCGCGGTGGCATATGGGAATTCTGCAAAGCAAAGTGATCTTCCACAAAGCGGGTTTGCGCACCCGCCGGAGCAGCAATGTCGGCATTACCGGTACCGTCAATCACGGTTTTGGCAAGTACCAACCCACGCCCATACGGTGTCACCACCGCCACACCCGTAACGCGGTTCCCCTCCACCAACGCGCCTTCGCCCATTGTGCCAAACCAGATATCCGCCCCGGCTTTGCGTAATTCCTGGCGGAGGAATTCCATGCGGATCTCCGTGGGGTATTGCGGTACACTAGCGGTGAAACCGACGCGGTTGCCATACCAGAATTTTCCAATCATGCCCAAGGTGCCCACCCCGCCCAAGCCGTGCAGATACTCGACAACCAGCGTCTTGGCGCCTTGCCGTGCCGCGCCAATCCCGGCGGCTGCCCCAGCCGTGCCGCCACCAATAACCACCACGTCATACCGTCCAAACACAGGTAATGACCGAGCCGCTTCGAACACATGCGGGACTAATGGTAACGGGCGCAACCCATCCAACACCTCTTTGACATCGCCTCCATCATGGTCGGGACTGGCAGCCGTTAGTACTTTCACGTCAGTTGGCGCAGCCAGATTTTTAGCCTCGTGCGCCGCCGCCACGCCCACGCGCGCGCCCAGTTCCATCATGGCCGCCGGGCGCAACAGTTTCGTCACGACACTCCGGGCAGCATCCAGGCACCCACCCAGCACCCATACCCGTTCCACATTTGCAGGCCGGCACGCTTCCAACGGCACGGTGCCCGCCACCGCATTATCCAGAGCCGCTTTCACGGATTTAATTCCACAAGACGGCACCAGAAACGGCACGTCAGCAGCGTAGAGTTGAGTTGAATCAAAGGTTTGATCACGGACGAGTTGTTCCAGCCTGGCACGACTGTTCCAGGTTTCATCAGGCAAATCCAAGTGCAGGGTATATTCAATCCAAGCGGCTGTCCCCCCCGTATTTTTATCCCCCTTCATGTCTCGAATCGTCACCGGGAAAGGCATCCGGCGCGCTGCTATTCCTTTGTGCAAGTTGGTTTTATCAGCGATGACGACCCATTGGAGCGTTTGTTTTCCGGGGGTAAATTCGCCGAACGCGCTTCCGGCCATTCGCGCCACCATCGCCTGTTCCGAAGCATCAATGATCACCTTGGCGAGCACCGCTTGACGTCCGGCGCGATTAGCCATGACGATGCCAGCCGGTTTATTATCCTTATCCACGATTAAATCCGTGGCAAAACAGCCGTACAGATAATCCACCTTGGCGTCGCGCAGCGCATTTTCGAGCGTTTTTTTCACGTGCATGGGAGCAAGCACCCCATTGGTATCGCCTGCCACAGGGGCTGGTTGGGCTGACAAAAAACGAATCGCGCCAATCAAGAGGCGCTCCGCGCTGGGCGCGCGTTTGATGTTGAAACGAACATAGCGGGCTTTGGCATGGATGGGGATAGGAACAGAAACCAAGTCACCCAAATTATGCGGACGCACCAACTCCAGTTCTTTCCATTGTTTGCCGTCGTCGCTGATTGCCGTGGCAATGCTGAACGCCTGAAAAACCATTGCCCGGTTAAAAATCAAAACCTCCGCCGCCTTGATCTCCACGGCGTTTTTCAGATCAGCAGTAATGACGACGTTAGTATCATACTGCACACAATCGGTGACGGCACTTTGAACCGGGCACCCGCTGTTTAGTTTTGAGGGTGGCGAGGTATCCTTGTGCCTGCTATTGAAGGGTTGATCGGCCTGATAGGTGAACGGCAAGCTCGGTTTGGCGGCTAAATCCGGATTGGCATAAATTTCCCGTGCCAAATCCGTGGCAGGTATTTCTCCAGGTTCCAACCACAAACGCATGGTGCCTGCCATGTCTTCACCCAAGTAGGTTCTGGGCGCAACCAGGAAAACGGATGCCCCGTTGCGGCTCGCCTCAACTGCGGCAGACACTGCCCCAACGCCCCCGCCCACAATGACTATATCTTTCTGAACAGCCACGGGAATTTGCCGAGCCGTGGCGGCATGGACCTGTATTCCCAGAAGTGCGATCATCGCCAGGAGGCATAACCTAAAACACCGCGACAACATGTTATTGGCCATGCCAATTATGGGACACGAAAACCGCGTGTCATCAAGGTTATTCTAGCCAAAAAGACGCGCCCTCGGGGAAAATCAATATTAGGGCAGTGTGCCGCGCATTGTTGAGAAAAATGCAAAATGGCTAGCATTCACACAGTCAAAAATTTCGTTTGATCTTTGTGCGAACCAGCCCCACAGTTAGTCCATTCAGCTTATGAAAACGAATACCTTGTTCTCGCGCCGGAGTTTTCTGAAAACCACTTCCGTGGTCGCCACCATGTCTGCGCTGTCGCCACGTTCCTGGGCCCAGGTGAATGGCGCCAATGAGGATGTCCGCGTGGCGGTCATCGGCGTGCATGGCCGCGGGGTGGGCCATATCAGCGAATATAAAAAACTCAAAGGGGTGCGCTTGGCCGCGTTGTGCGATGTGGACCTCGATGTGTTGGCGGGACGGGCCAAAACCTTGCCGGGTGTGCAGCAGTTCCAGGATTACCGGAAATTGCTGGAAAGCAAGGAGGTGGATGCCGTGTCCATCGCCACCACGAATCACACCCATTCGCTGATCACCATCAACGCCTGCCAGGCCGGCAAGGATGTGTATGTCGAGAAACCGTGCAGCCATAATGTGTTTGAGGGCCGCAAATGCGTCGAGGCCGCCCGCAAATACAATCGCATCGTCCAGCACGGAACCCAGAAACGCGCCAGCAGCGCCAGCCAACTGGCGGTGATTGTTAAGAGCGGCAAGTACGGGCGTCTGCTCGTCTCCAAAGGATATTGCTGCAAGCCCCGCTGGTCCATCGGTTTCAAGCCGATTGAAGAACCCCCGGCCAGCCTGGACTTTGACCTGTGGCTGGGCCCGGCTCCGAAACAGCCGTTCCATAAAAACATCGTCCATTATAATTGGCATTGGTTCTGGGACTTTGGCTGCGGCGACATCGGCAACCAGGGCGTGCATGAGATGGATGTGGCCCGCTGGGCGGCCGGCGTGACGCTGCCGAAGAGCGTCGTCAGCCTGGGCGGGCGCTATGTGAACACGCCTGATTTCAAGGACCAGGGCCAGACGCCGAACATGCTCGTTTCCATCCATGATTTTGGCGGCGTGCTGGTGTTGTTCGAGACCCGCGGCCTCGTCGGCAAGGCGCCCAAGGGCGAGTCGGAAGCCAAGGCGCCCGACATCGGCGGTGACGCGCAAGCGAAGGACGTCACCTATAAGGCCACCGTAAAGAACGAGCTCTACTTCGAGGAAGGTGTGCTCAAGGACGGCAAGTTCTTCCTGAAGGGGAAGGGCGAAGGCGAGAAACTCGACAAGGTTGATTCCGATGAAGGCTCGGAGGACGGCATCTTTGGCAACTTCCTGAAATGCATCCGCAGCCGCAAACGCGAGGAGCAGGTGGCGGACATCCTGCAAGGCCACCTCTCGAGCGCGCTCTGCCACCTGGGCAATATTTCCTATCGCCTGGCCAAAGAGCGTCCGTTTGAAAAGCCGAAAGATTTCAGCGATAACGCCATCGTGGGCGACAGCGTCATGACCCTGCTGGAAAACACCAAAGCCATCGGCGTGGATCCGGAAAAAGCAACTCTCTGGGTGGGCCCCAAACTGGCCTTCGACGCGGAGAAAGAAAAGTTTGTGAATAATCCGGACGCCGACCGCCTGCTCACGCGGGAATATCGCAAACCGTTTGTGGTGCCGGAAAACGTGTGATCCCAACCGCCACGCTGAATTTCACCCTATGAAACGACAGCAGATACTGGACCTCTACTTCCTGGAGGCCCGCAGTAAATTGATTGATCTGGCCGCGTTCCTCGATCGCGTGGATCGTGCGGAAGGCACGGCAGACTTCCGGCTGCGTTCCCTGCAACGCGCCATGAAGATTCTCCATGAACGAAAACCGCAACGGGCCAAACGCGTGTTGCTGGCCTTGAGCGATCCCACGGCTGCCCCCAATCCCAAGGCGACCATCAAGTCGGCCTGCGGTGCATACGACAGAAAATCACGCGTATGAAATACATCGAACCACACGCCCACATGGTCAGCCGGACCACGGATGATTATCGTGATCTTGCCGCCGCCGGATGCGTCGCTGTGTGCGAACCGGCGTTCTGGGCCGGTTTTGACCGCAGTTCGGCACAAGGATTTTATGATTACTTTTGTCAGTTGACCGATTACGAGCCGAAGCGCGCCGCCAAGTTTGGTCTGACGCATTATTCCTGGCTCTGCATCAACCCCAAGGAATCCGAGGATACGAAACTGGCGGAGGAAGTGCTGGGCATCATTCCACAGTTTCTCGACCGCCCCAATGTGTTGGGCATTGGCGAGATCGGACTCAACAAGAATTCCCGTAATGAACTCAAGGTGCTGGAACAGCATGTGGACTTGGCCGCCCGCCATCAGCAACTGATCCTCGTGCATACCCCCCATCTGGAGGATAAACTCAAAGGCACCCGACTCATTCTGGATGTCCTCAAGAACGACCGCCGCATTCAACCGGAACGGGTCATCATTGACCACGTGGAAGAGCATACGGTGCAATTGGTTTTGGACGTCGGATTCTGGGCTGGCATGACCTTGTACCCGGAGTCGAAATGCACAGCCGCGCGCGCCGCCGACATTATAGAGATGCACGGCACGGAACGTCTGTGGATGAATAGTGCCTGCGACTGGGGCGTGAGCGTCCCGCTGGCGGTACCCTATGCCGCCTTGGAAATGCGCCGGCGCGGTCACTCATCCGAATTGATCGAACAAATCCTCTACAAAAATCCAAAGCAGTTCTTGGGACAATGCAAGAAATTCAAGGCAGACGCCTGATTGTGGGAAACTGATGCCTATGGTAGGCAGGAACGAATGGCCAGATAGCTCAAGCCGTCGTGTAAATGTGGCCAGCAGATTCACGGTAAATCTGCTGGCGGTCTATACAAATCTACAAAAAAGCCGCCCCGTTTCCAGGGCGGCTTTTGAATTCAGATAAACGCGTCAGTAGCGCTTACTTCTTTTTGGCCGGTTTGGCGGCATTCTTGCGCTTCTCTTCGATCGCGGCTTGCGCAGCAGCCAAACGGGCCACCGGCACACGGTAGGGTGAGCAACTCACATAGGTAAGGCCGACCTTGTGGCAGAACTTGACAGAGTCAGGGTCGCCACCGTGTTCGCCGCAGATGCCCAGCTTGATGCCAGGGCGGGTCGCATTGCCCTTGGCAATGGCAATCTGGACGAGTTGTCCCACACCGGTCTGATCGAGCGTGGCAAACGGGTTCTTTTTGAAGATCTCGTTTTCCGTGTACGCTCCGAGGAACGAGCCCATGTCGTCACGGCTGATGCCGAGCGTGGTCTGGGTGAGGTCGTTCGTGCCGAAGCTGAAGAACTCGGCGGTCTGGGCGATTTCATCGGCGGTCAGCGCGCCGCGCGGAATCTCAATCATCGTGCCCACCATGTAGCTGAATTTTGTCTTCTTCTCAGCCATGACTTCCTTGGCGACGCGATGAACAATTTCGACCTGAAGGTCGAGTTCCTTCTTGAATCCGACCAGCGGAATCATGACTTCGGGTTTCACCTTGATGCCGGCCTTCTGCACATCCGCAGCGGCCTCGAATACGGCACGCGCCTGCATTTCGGTGATTTCCGGATACGCGATACCAAGGCGGCAACCGCGATGTCCGAGCATGGGATTAAACTCATGCAACTGGGAGACGCGCTTGGCGATCTTCTCAGGGGAGACCCCGAGCTTGGCAGCGAGATCGGCCTGCGCCTTTTCTTCGTGCGGCACGAACTCATGCAAGGGCGGGTCGAGGAAACGGATGGTCGCCGGGAAGCCTTTGAGGGCTTTGAAGATGCCGGTGAAGTCATCGCGCTGATACGGGAGCAGCTTGGCCAGGGCCTTCTTGCGGTCGGCCAGATTTTCCGCGAGGATCATCTCGCGCATGGCGTCGATGCGATCCCCTTCAAAGAACATGTGCTCCGTGCGGGTGAGGCCGA
The DNA here is from genome assembly GCA_037139415.1 of Verrucomicrobiota bacterium. Classification (NCBI taxonomy): domain Bacteria; kingdom Pseudomonadati; phylum Verrucomicrobiota; species Verrucomicrobiota bacterium. The sequence continues at coordinate 13,719 of JBAXGN010000008.1, forward strand.
TGCCCGTCGCGCCGAACGCGATGGCGTTGGCAGTTTGTTCCGGGGTATCGGCGTTGGTACGAACCTGGAGGCGCGTGGCCTTGTCACACCACTTCATCAACTGGAGGAAGTTCTTGAACTTCTCCGTGGCCTGCGCGACTTTGTCGCCATGCAACAGACCGGTGATGATTTCGGATGGCGCGGTCTTGATGGCCCCGCCATAAACAATACCGCTGGTGCCGTCAATGGAGAGGAAGTCCCCTTCGTTGAAGGTCTGACCAGAGGCTTTGATGGTCTTGGCTGCGTAATCAATTTCCAGCGCGCTGGCGCCACAGATGCAGACTTTGCCCATTTGGCGGGCCACAAGGGCCGCGTGTGAACTGACACCGCCTTTAGCGGTCAGAATGCCTTCGGCAGCAATCATGCCACGAAGATCTTCCGGAGAGGTTTCGCTGCGCACGAGCAGAACTTTCTCGCCCTTTTCCGCAGCCGCAACCGCGCGATCGGCATTGAGATAAACTTTGCCGGAGGCGGCGCCGGGGCCAGCCGGAAGACCGGTGGCAATTTGGGTGGCCTTCTTGACTTCCGCGAGGTCAAACACGGGCGCGAGCAACTGATCGAGCTGATCGGCCGGGTTGCGCAGGATTGCGGTTTCCCAATCAATGAGCTTCTCCTTGACCATGTCCATGGAGAACTTGAGCGCAGCCATGGCGGTGCGCTTGCCGTTGCGCGTCTGGAGCATGAACAGCTTGCCTTCCTGAATGGTGAATTCCACGTCCTGGACGTCCTTGAAATGCTTTTCAAGGATGGCGCGGACCTTCATCAATTCAGCGAATGACTTCGGCATCTCAGCCTTCAGCTTGGCCACTGGTTCCGGGGTGCGCACGCCGGCGACGACGTCTTCGCCCTGGGCGTTGATCAGGAACTCGCCATAAAATTCATTGGCGCCGTTAGCCGGGTTGCGGGTGAACGCCACGCCGGAGCCAGAGGTTTCACCGGTGTTACCGAACACCATCGCCTGCACGTTGACAGCAGTTCCCCATTCAGCGGGGATGTTATATTTGCGGCGATAAACAATCGCGCGGTCATTCATCCAGGAACTGAACACCGCACCGGCGGCACCGCGGAGTTGATCCCACGGATTGTTCGGGAAGCTCTTGCCCGTGCGTTCCTTGACCAAAGCCTTGAAGCGCTTCACCAGCTCCTGCTGGTCTTCCGCCGTCAGCTTGGCGTCTTCAACGTCAGCATGATAGCGTTCGTGCTTGAGAGTGTGAATGGCCACTTCAAAGGGTTCGTGATCTTCGCCTTCGCGCTTCTGCACGCCCATGACGACGTCGCCGTACATCTGGACAAAGCGGCGATAGCAATCCCACGCAAAACGCTCGTTGTTGGTGGCCTTGGCCAAGGCGACGACGGCTTCGTCGTTCAAACCGAGGTTCAAGATGGTATCCATCATGCCGGGCATGGAATCGCGCGCGCCGGAGCGGACGGCAACCAGCAACGGCATGCCGCTGGTGGCGCCGAACTTCGTGCCCATGATCTTCTCCATGTTGACAATGCCGGCTTCCATTTGGACCTGCAGTTCCTTGGGATAAGTCCGCTTGTTCGCATAATAATAGGTACAGACCTCGGTGGTGATGGTGAAGCCGGGAGGCACAGGCAAACCAATGCGGGTCATTTCGGCCAGATTGGCGCCTTTGCCACCGAGGAGAGGCTTCATCGAGCCATCGCCATCGGCCTTCTTGTTACCAAAAAGGTAAACGTATTTAGGTGTTTTTGCCATAAGCTAATTCGATTATTCCATGGTTAAAAGTTAGTCAAACCCAAGTGGGAAGCATCTTAAAAAAACGGCGGGGTGTCAATCGTGGAATCAAATATTTTTGCCCCCCTGAGGCGCAGGGCTGAAATGGCAAACCCTAATGCCGATACTCGAACTCAGCGCTGTTAACCAACGCCCAAGCCACGTCAATCGCGACCTCACGTTGGGTGGCATGGCCCATCTGGCTATACTCGGCAATGGATCGAGACTCCGCCTCGGTCGGCCACCGGGAAAGAATCATCAGATAAAGCCCGTTGGCAATATCCCGAATGGAATTCTTGGATTGCAACAGGTATTGCAGGTTTTTCCCCTGCTCAATCTTGCGCTGCACATGGCTGGAATTGAGCATGTGCAGGTTTTGTCCCGTCGTTGACTTGTTATTGCGTTCGTTCTCCAAACCGGTATCGCGGGGCGGACGGCCAAACATTTCCATAAACGGGCTGGTGATGCTGGCATCCGACAAGGCGATAGAGCGTTGATCATCGGGAATAAACGTGAATGGCTCAGGAATGGGACTGAAATACTTTTCGGTGGTGCCCGTGACCTGGTTCAGGGCGTCAATCATCACCTCCGCCTCCAATCGGCGCAACGTGTAGCAGGCAAAATACGCTTCAACGTCCGGATTCTTGGTCTTGGGCAGGCAGGTGCGCTGGTAGGTTTGCGAGTTAACAATAACGCGGAACAATTGCTTGATATCATAGTTGGCGGCAATGAGTTCCTTCTCCAGGTAATCAAGCAACTCCGGGTTGACCGGCGGATTATCTGAACGAACATCATCCGGCTCGTGAATGATGCCACGTCCCAAGAGCCACGACCAGGCGCGATTGGCGATATTACGGGTGAACCATGGATTTTTGGGATTGATCAGCCAGTCGGCAAATATCGCACGCGGGTCCCGCCCCGCTGGGAATTTTACTTGGGTGCCATCCGGAAACACGCCCGTCATTACCGCATTGGTGTTACTGGCATCATAATAAACAATTTCCTCCTTCCATTCGGTGGTGGATTTGAAGGTAATTTGCGAAAAGAAGGCCGCCATGCCCTTGAGTTTGTCTTTGGGCCAGTTTTCGGCGCGCGTACCCATAAAGGTTAACGCCACCACTTGCGCCACACCTTGGGGATTCTTGTTTTGCGTGGCCCGGAAAAAATTCACCTGGGGAACACGAAAATTGCTACCGTTGCCGGTCAGCAGTTCCCGCGCAAACTTATCATAAGTCATGTTCTGCCTCAGGCTGGCGCGAATCCAATAGTGATAGGCCTGCACCGCGTTGGGCCACAAATTGATGGGGAACTCAGCCTTGACCCGCAAGAGGTCACACCACTTCATTGACCAGTAATCCGCATACTCATCCCGTTGCAACAAGCGGTCCACCAACAGACGCCGCTTGTCCGGGTTGCCATCCAAAAGATAATCTGCCGCTTCCTTGCCGGTCGGTACGGTGCCAATGAGGTCCAGATAAACCCGCCGGAGAAAGACCGCTTCCGAACAAGGGGCGGATGGCTGGATGCCCTTCTGCTGCAACTTTTTCATCACCAATTCGTCCAGTCGGCTTTGCCGGGTGGGACTGGCGCTTACTTCATAAGGGTTTGCTTTTACCAGCCCGCCTTGCGGCTTGTAATACACTCCCATGGACGGCGTTACGTTTTTATTCTCCGAGAGCGTTCCCGGTGCCGCCGCACTCGCAGGGGCGGCATCCCCCCTCATGGCGGCCAGCACCAGTAGCGATAAAATCAAATACGTCTTCATGGTGTTCTTTCGTGGCACATATACCTTAGACTGCGCCAACCGCAAAGAATATTCAGCAAGATTTTTCAAACAAGCGTCTGCCACCCCTGACAAGATCAGCACAGGCTTATTGATAGCGATACTCCAACGGGATCGGCGAAGCAATCAGGCCAACATTGAATTGTTTTCTTTTTCCCGCCAAACAGGTTCCTGTCGGCAGGAACCTGTCTTATTCCCATTCAATCGTCGCCGGGGGTTTGGAGGAGATATCGAACACCACGCGGTTTACCCCTTTGACTTCGTTGATGATGCGGGTGGACAACGTCTCCAGCAGGTCATACGGCAGCTTCACCCAATCGGCGGTCATGCCGTCCTGGGAATCCACCGCGCGCACCGCCACGGTGTAATCATAGGTGCGCTCGTCGCCCATGACACCCACGCTGCGGATCGGCAGCAACACGGCGAAGCTCTGCCAGATTTTATAATACCAACCAGTCTTTTTCATTTCTTCGATGACGATGTAATCCGCCTCGCGCAGCATCTTCAAACGATCGGCGCTGACCGCGCCCAGGATGCGCACCGCCAGGCCGGGCCCCGGGAATGGCTGGCGATAGACGATCTCCTTCGGCAAACCGAGTTCCAAGCCAAGCTGGCGCACCTCGTCCTTGAATAGGCAGCGCAACGGTTCCACGAGCTGGAACTTCATCTTCTTGGGCAGCCCGCCCACGTTATGATGGCTCTTGATGAGCGCCGCCGGGTTACCGGCGATTGGCACGGATTCAATGACGTCCGGATACAGTGTGCCTTGGGCCAAGAACTTGGCCTTGCCCGCCCGTTTGGTGGCCGCTTGGAACACGTCAATGAACGTACCGCCAATGATCTTGCGTTTGCGCTCGGGATCAGTGACCCCTTTGAGCTTGCGCAGAAACAGAGCGGTGGTTTCCTCATACTGCAATTTAATGTGGAAGTTGCGGGCAAATACTTCCTGCACGGTTTCCGCCTCTTTGGCGCGCAACATGCCGTTGTTGACGAAGATGCAGGTCAACTGGTCACCAATGGCTTTGTGCAGCAAGGCCGCCGCCACGCTGGAATCCACACCGCCGCTCAGCCCGAGAATCACGCGTTCCTTGCCCACTTGGGCGCGGATTTCCTCGACCGCCTGGTCCAGGTAACTGCGCATGGTCCAATTCTTGCCGCAACCGCAGACGCCATGCACATAGTTGCTGATCACTTCTTTGCCCAGCGGGGTGTGCACGACCTCGGGATGGAATTGCAGCCCAAACATCTTGCGCGCCCGGTTTTCAATCGCGGCGTAATTGGAGTTCTCCGTGACGGCGACGCTGCTGAAGCCCTTGGGCAGCCGCGTCAGTTTGTCGCCGTGCGAGTTCCAGACCTGCAACTCGGCCGGCAAGCCGGTAAACAACGCGCAGTCGCTGTCCTTCACCGTCAATGTGCCCTTGCCGTATTCGCGCTTCTGGCCTGGCTCGACCTTGCCATCGAGGAAGTGGGCCATCAACTGGATGCCGTAGCAGATGCCCAGTACGGGGATGCACATGTCGAAGATGGCCGGGTCCGGCAGCGGCGCCTTCTTGGCATAGACGCTGGAGGGCCCGCCGGAGAGGATCAACCCCGACGGCTTCAGCGCGGCGAGTTTGGCAACCGGCGTGGAAAACGGCAGGATGGTACAATAGACGCTGCATTCCCGAATCCGCCGGGCGATGACCTGCGTGTACTGCGATCCAAAATCCAGAATGACAATTTGTTCGTTCATTATAAAAGAGGCTCTTGAATTAGCTTGAAAAGCGCCTGCCTGTCAAAGTTAAACCGAACCGTTTTGCAGAAATATGCCCGCTCACGGGAGGATCACCACGCGGTAGTAGCGCTCCTTGCGACCGCCAATGGCATCGGTGACGGAGACATCCCCGCCATAGGAACGGTTGGTGGCATAGGGAATCCAGACGTTGGTGCCCAGATTATTCCGGTATTCCACCCGGTAAGCGCGCCCCAATATGGCCGGCAGGCCGAAGGAAAAAGCGCCATTGGTCAACGTGATGGTGGTGGCAATATTGGGCGACGGCGGCGCGCCCAGGCGATTCGTGGCGTTCGGCGACCAATTCGTCATGAAATAATAGGTGTTGGTATTACCGTCCGGGTAAAGCCCCTGGCTGACGTTTTGATACTGTTGGCCAAAGGTGACCACATGCTGGAGCGTGCCATTGGTGGAAAACATGGCGATCACTTCACCGCTATTATTCAGCTTAAAGTTGGCGTGCAAATCCCGGTTGGTCCCCTGCCCGTTCTGGGTGGTGTCATTATCGGCCCATACCACCAGAAAACTGCGGGGGCCAATGACCGTGTTGGTGGGTATGGTCCACTTGGCTGGTTCCGTGAGCGTATCGGTGAGCGTGAAGCCGGACAGGTCCACCGACTGATAGTTGGGATTGAACAATTCAAACCAATCCTGAAACGCGCCATCCAACGGATCCGGGTAACCGCCTGGTCCGCCGTTATCAGCCATCCATTCGTTAATGACCACCGGGCGGGGAGCGAGCAGACCGAGGTTGGTAACCGTAATCGAGGCCGTGGCGTTGGTCAGCCGGTTGCCGTACGCATCCACCCCTTGCGCGGTGAGGCGGTTGGTGACCTCCACCAAGGGAACCAAAATGCTCCAGTTGGTCAGGTTGGTCCAGGAAAGCGGATAGCGGATGCCGTTTATCTCGATGAATTTTACCGTGAGCGACGCATTGCCCGAAAGGAGCGCATAGTTATTGGTGGTGGAAAAATTAAGGCCAGCGTTATTGGTGATGCCAAACGTCGTGTTCAAAGGCATGGTACTGCGCACATAGGTGGCACGTTGATCCAGGTAATTGACCAGGCTGGTCCAGTTTTGCCCCAGCAACCCCGCATAGCGCCCCCCCCAGGAACTCAAATACGCACTGTTCATCGTGCTGGTCGTAATATCCAATAGGTGCTCGTAATAGCAGCGGTAATTGTTGGGCAACATGTTGATTTTATAGGTATTGGCGGAGCTGTTACCCGGAAAGGCGTAGTTATAGGCTTTTACCTCGCCATAATCCATGTCGAAGGGGAACGCCAACGCCTTGCCGTCCTCCGGACGAAAGTAGATAAGGAAATTATGGTTGTTACCATAAGAGAAGATGTCACCCGCTCCAACCAATGCCAGGTACGCCAAGGTGCGCATCCACTGGTCCACGTCCATAAGTTGGCGCGTCTGCGTATCCAACGCGGTGCCGGTCAGGCTGAACGCCTTGTTCAGCGCGACTATCTGACTGTAGTCATCCACATCCGCATGGTTATCCTGCAGAAATACCCACCGATAATTCTCCACATCATCGCCCCAGTCCTTGATTTCCACGCCCAGCACGCCATCCGGTTGGGGCAGTTTGGGCGCTTGCGGATCACCGGTGGCCGAATTGGAAGGATAGTAGATCAGCTCCATTTTATACAGCGCCCCGTCCGCACCATTCTTATACTGCGTGCCCAGAAACTCCGGACCATAGCTGGCCATACGCAACATGGCTGTGCCATCCTCGGAGGTGCGCGGCGCAAACACCTGAGCCAGGTCGTTGTACATGCCGGGAATATTCCCCGCATGATTGATCGCGTGCCAAAGGATAATTTCATCATGCTTGCCACCGAGCCCTGAATAACCACCAGATCGGTCCATGGAAAAACCGTCATGAACACCACGAAAAAGATGATCCAGAGGAAACTGCACGGTATAGCCAACCCGCGTGGTGACATCCCGTCCACGTTCGCTGCTCTGAAGATGCAAACCCACATTATAAAACACCTCCCGCTCGTCATAGACCACAGTCAACTTCACCCGGTCATTGCTCATCACGTTGGTATGGGCATGCAACAGATCGGCCTCCGCTGGCAGCATCAACAATCGGAACCGGTGCAGTTGCGACATCAGAGACTTCCCCTCATCCACACGGAACAGTGCACGGGAATTGGTTCCTTCCGCTGGGAAGGTGGCCGTTGCGCCAAGCGCATCGGTGGCCTGAATATAGAATTGTACCAGGGTACCGGTGGTCATGCCGCTCAGGGTGGCCGCATAATTCGTATACCCCCACTCCGTGCTGCCCGTTGCGGGTGACATCACCGAACTTTGCCACGCCCCGCCATTGGTAGCCCACCAGAGTTTCATCTGGCTGATTCCCTGTGGATCACTGGCGGTCGCCGAGATGGTCACCGCCTCCCCGGGTTGCGGCACCACCGGACTATGACTGAAAGAACCGAAAGTCGGCCCCAGATTTGAAACATATGTGGAATTGCGCGCCCCGGGTGTCCCATGTTGGGCGGCCATCGGAAGTACCGTTGTTTTTGCTGCACGGTTAAAATACAGGCGCGTATTCAAGCGGTTGTTTCCCGCCAGCCATTTGGCGCGGAAAGAAATTCGAAAAACGCGCCCATTGGTGACCGCTCGAGTATTGGCCAACGTGGTTTCCAAATGATTATGCATGTGCCCGGTGGGCCCGGTGGCAACCAGGTGCAAGACATGATTGGCGGCATTATCCGGGTCCGTCTCCACGGTGGAATGACTATGAGTACCCAGGATGCGCCACGCGGACAACCCGGTTTCAAAATCACCATTCTGAAGCAATTCCACCGGGCTGGTATCGGGCGATTCCACAACATGCAAGTCATCCAGCAGGCATTCGCCCGTATCCAACAAACCCAGAACAAACTCATTCCAGTTCGTTGGCCCCAACACATTAGTGGCCATCGCACTATAGGTGTAATTACTCCAACTGGAATGGCCGGATTCAATGCTGGAAGCCCAGACTTCCGGTTTGGTGTTGTCCGCCCAGGGGTCTTTGAGTTCGAGGCTGGCTCCCCCGCCATCGGCGTAAGATGGCCAGCGTCCACCATCGAAATAACGCACTTCATTGACTGGATTGTCGTTCGCATCCTTGAGCGTGAGGGTGTCGCCATGCCCCGAAAGCTTGCCGGAATACGGACCCACCACCGTAATCCCGGGATAATTGGAGCGCATGAGTACCGGATCATTGGCCACCACGAGATAGCCACCTGCTGGAATCAATGTCCCCACGTCAAAAGCATAGCTGACTCCGGAATCCAACCGCCAGCCCGTCAGATCCACAGCGTTATTGCTGCGATTGTATAACTCCACCCAGGCTTCAGACGACGCTCCGGGAGCGTGATACATGATTTCATTGATGACGATCTCTTTATGAAACTGGAATACATTGGAAGAACCCGGCGTCAGCAGGGATGGATGCCGCCACTGCCCGGCGCCATCCGGCCAGCGTGCGCGATCCGCATGTTTGGCCACCACGGCATCCAAAACATTGGTGCGTCCTGGCCGGTACAAAAATAGCTGATCCCCCGGATCAGCGGCAAAGCCAAGTGTATCCCGGGTAACCTGCAAAGCGGTTCCTGGCGCCAAAACCTGGGAGGGAAACACATATTCCCGATTCGTTTGACTGCCTTGCCGCAGCAAGGTGCAGCCGCCCAGATTCAGATTGGTCGTGCCATAATTAATCAGTTCAACCCAAAAATTGGTATTGGTAGCTGACGTAATCTCATTAAAGGCCAAAGCAAAAGGCGGCAGCGCCAGTGAGTTGGTTTGGATTATAGCAAGCGAAGCGCCAAACCAGACATCATTGGTTACGCCCGACGCCGAATGCACTTCCACGGCCAGCACATTGGTGCCGCTCGCCAAATAAGCGGACGGCAGAGTGAGCGGCCCCTGCATGGTTGGACTGGGCACATTAGATGAGGCATAGGTGGAGGATGTCACTGTGTCGGCGGGAAGATTCAGCCGCAACACCTCAGTGCCATTCAGATAAAATATGGCGCCATCCGCAAGCGCCGTGCTCAATTTCAACGAGGCCAGTTCCGGACTGCCACTGAAAGCAAACTGGGTGCGAAAATAATACGTGGTGCGACCACTGGCGAGTTGGGTTGCATTGGTCAGGCGCGCATATCCTGCCAGTTTGGCCCGAAAACCGCCAGGATTGGCAGAAGTACCATCATTGATGGTTAAGAAATCCAACGTATTCGTCCCGGCCACAAAACCATTGGTCACCACAAAATTTGTGCCCAGGACCGCAGCGGAAAATCCTGCGTTGCTAATGCCCAGCAGTGCCCCGTTAAGGACCACATTGGTAATGCGATTATCCACCGCCATATTCAGAAAAAGGGTCATGGAAGCCGGATTATAACCATCCAAGCTAAACAATGTTCGGTAATTATAGCGCCCTGCTGCCACCGAAGTTGATCCCGGATTCACCGGCCCCAACCAGGACGAGGTCGCATCATTGGTCAACCAACTGGGATGATTCGAAATCACGGTTGCCGAAATATCCGGCGGTGGCGGGGTGGACTGGGCGGAAATGGTCAACCAATAATGCGGATCTGCCGTTCCTGGTGACATTACTACACCATTTGTCCCCAGCCCGCTGCTGAATACCGATGCCACTGCTTGCGTACCCGGTACCGGGCCAGCTTGAAAAAACGCCGCACCGGAAGTCCAATCCGTATCATTAAAACCTGCGGAACGCCAATTGGTGCCTAAATCGTTACCAGCATCATTGTACTTCCACGCACCGTAAAGGATAAGCGGTGTGTTATTCGTCAATACATAGGTTTGGCGGGGAAAGTTTTGGCGTCCCGGACTCCCCCCCACCTCATTGCTGGCAACCCAATTCGCAGCCAGAGCACTGCCCAAATCCTGGTCGCGTTTGGCCAGGGATACCCCCGATCCGTCCGGGGCCACCGGCCAATCGCCATCTGTGCCATAAGACACCGTATCCATGAGCCGATCGCTATTGTTCCTAAGCTCAAGGGTCTGACCACCATTGCCCAACCGGCCGGTAAATGGCCCGCAGAGATTGGTGATTCCTGAGAGTGCCGCCAAATCCAAGGGCGAGGCGGCTATCACCAAATACCCACCCCCGGGAATGATTGTACCCGCCGGAAACTGATATTGAACCGCCCCTTGAATGCTCCAGCTACCAATCTCCACATCCACCGCCATTTGGTTATACAACTCCACCCATTCAAGTGCGGCCTCATTGGTCGCCGGGTGGTACATGATTTCATTAAAGACCACCACGCTATCCGCACGGGCTACATTCAATACGGGAAATAGGGAGCACAAACTGATCGTAAACAATACGGCCAGTCTACGCATCCATCTCCCGGGCGCACTCCAGCCAATGCCCCCGCAAAACATAGCGTGAATGTTGCAAGCCATGAACATAACCTGTCAGCGGCTTTCGGTCCGGTCAAGGCACGGGATTGTTGGTTCGTTTGGAATCGTCGGTAAATGCTTTGAGGCGCAGTGCCGGAGTTACTTTTGCTGGTACACGCGCACGTAATCCACTTCCATGCGCTGCGGGAAGATGGTGGCGTCCACACCCTTGGCCCCGCCCCACGCCCCACCCACCGCCACGTTCAGAATGATGTAGAACGGTTTATCAAACGGCCACGCCGCGTCGCCGGTGCCATCATTCGCAAACGTATAATACTTTTTGTCGTCCACGAAGAAGCTGATTTCCTTGGGCGTCCACTCGATGGCGTACAGGTGGAAGGCGTCTTCCAACCCCGGCACTTTCACGGTGGAGCCTTTCTGGGTTTTCTTGATGTGGTTAAACTTCTCGGTATGCACCGTGCCATGGGCGACGGCAGGTTCGTGGCCGACATATTCCATGATGTCAATCTCGCCACATGCGGGCCAGCCTTTGCCGTCAGATTTATCGCCCAGCATCCAGATGGCGGGCCACATGCCGCGCCCTTTCGGGATTTTCGCCATTGCTTCAATGCGTCCGTATTGCCAGGTCACCTTGCCTTTGGTGGTGATGCTGCCGCTGGTATATTCCGCAAATTCGCGCGACCGTTTGGAATCCTCTTTCCTGCCGTCCGCCTTGTACGCGGGGTTGGGATATTTTTCCTTGATCGCCTCCAGGATCAGGTGGCCGTTTTCAATGCGCACGTTCTCCTTGCGGGCGCGGGTGTAATACTGGAGTTCCCCATTGCGCACAAACCCGGTCTCATAATCCCAACGGCTGGGGTCAGGCAATCCGGGCTGATTGAACTCTTCAGCCCAAACCAGTTTCCATTCCGGACCAGCCGCCAGCAGCGTGGTGGTCAACCCGCACAAAGCAGCCAATAGACATAGTTTTTTCATTGGTGCCGCATATTGTCACTGATACGGCTGCAAGGTAAAGCAAATATGGAGAAAGTTCCGGCTGGCCGGGCCGCACCGGCAATCCGTTGGGGGCGACCACCAGGAACCCGGCAGCATCCGCCTTCTACGCCCAACCGGCTTTATCAAGGTACAAATTAAGCCGTTGCCACCCGCACCATGCAAAATCAGGATCAAGGGCAGCGGGCCCTGGCCCGCCCATTGTGGCGGCCAATGAACCCATTGATATTTCACTTGCGGTGGGGAGATGGGCGTTGGATGCTGAGCTTATGTCAATTTTGTCATTACAACAACGCGGGCTCATGGCGGCGGCCATGGTAATGCTGATGGCGGCGGGGGGTGGAACGGCGGCAGAGGCAACGGTGCGGATTTGCCCGGCGCCCGCTGGGGAACCGTTGGCGACCAATTTTATGGTGATGCTCGGCCAGCAGCGTGCGCCGATGTATATCGCCCGGGTGGCCTCCGGTGATCCCGCCCGGCGCTTCAAGGCCATGGATGATAAGACCAACTCCGCCGCCTATTATGAACACGCCTGCTTCACGTATTTCGACCTGCAAGGCCCAACCGAGGTGACCGTGACCAGCGCCGACCCCATCAAGACGGTGAAGCTGCTGCCCACCTCGTATGGCATCAACCCGAGCGTGTCTGGTAATCGCATTGTATTCACGCTGAACTGCCCGGGGCACGTGACATTGGAAGTGAACGATAACTGGGTCAATTCGCTCCATCTCTTCGCCAACCCGCCAGAGACGAACGCGCCGCACCAAGGCGATCCCAACGTCATCTATTACGGGCCGGGCATTCACGAGGTGGATAACGTGCGCGTCACCTCCGGTCAAACCGTGTACGTGGCGGGCGGCGCGGTGGTACGCGGGGTTCCCAAACCCGGCGGGCGATCCCTGTTCAGTTTGGAGGGCGAGAACATCACGCTGCGAGGCCGGGGCATCATTGACGGCACACTTTGCCCCACGCATTCGCGGCACATGGTTTCGGTGCGCGGCACGAACATTCTGCTGGAAGGGGTCATTTTGCGCGACTCGAGTGTCTGGACCGTGCCGATCCGACGATCCGAGCAGGTCAAGGTCAACAACCTCAAACTCCTGGGTTACCGCGCCAACTCGGATGGCATTGATATCTGTAACAGCCGTAACGTGGAGGTGATCGGCTGCTTCATTCGCACCCTTGACGACCTGGTGGTGATCAAAGCCGACAAGGGGCAAGGGCCGGTGCGGAATATTTTCGTGCATGATTGCGTGCTCTGGAACGAAGTCGCGCACGCGCTAAGCGTGGGGGCGGAATTGCGCGAGGACGTGGATCAGGTCCGCTTCGCCAACTGCGATGTCATCCACGACAAGGGCCGCGAATGGACCTTGCGCGTGTATCATTGCGATGCCGCGCGAATCAGCAATGTAACCTTTGAAAACCTGCGCATCGAAGAAACCAAAAGGCTCATTTCCGTCTGGATTGGCAAGCAGGTGTGGTCGCGAGACCCGGAGCGTGGGCATATTGACGGCGTGACGTTCCGCGATATCCGCGCCACCGGCACCCAACCCCGCGTGGAACTCAAAGGATTTGACGCGAGCCATGGGGTCACCGACGTTAAATTCGAGCGGGTGTCCGTGAATGGCCAGCCGCTGCAAGCGGCGGAAGTGAAACAAAACGAGTTTGTGCAACGGGTCAGCGTCAAGCCGTAGCTCAGGCCGATGGCGCATTTCATGGCTGGATTGTGCGCCATCGGCACCCGGCTGCTTTCCTTTAGTCGCACCGCGCGATGAAAAATCGGTGTAAAATTCTATTGTCAATCGTGTCAATGCTGGTAAACTTGGTTTGTTGACATTAATAAATATGTTGTGCGTCGTTATGCCAGGAGATACCAAAGACGGTGTTGCTGCGAGCGATCTGATAAAGAATTCGACTCTCTATCGTGAATTTTTAGCGGAGCGGGAGGAAATCCTGAAACACAAGTGGATTGAATCGGAGAAGGCGGGACATGATATTGGATTCGAGCGAGCCTTGACTGATTGGATTGTTAAACATCGCTCCAAGTGGAGAAAAAGTCGTCAGCAGCACCAACAACGGCCTGAGGAATAACCCCTCGGGCAATGGAATAGATGATGTAAAGGGTTCCTTTAACGCGATCCCGCGAGGTCGCCAAGGAAACTATGAAAATTGTATCTTTATAGCCAAGCCGATCCGCTGACGCGGAACGGCTTATTTTTTATGAGCGAAGCCATCCAACTTCTAAATGCCGATGCATTGGGCCGCACCTTGGCACGCATGGCGCACGAAATCATCGAACGCAACCCTGACCATTCCGGCTTGGTGCTGATCGGCATTCAACGAACCGGCGTATTTCTGGCGCAACGCCTGTCCACCGCGCTACAAGGCATCCTTGGGAAATCGCTACCGGTTGGCGCGGTGGACATTTCCATGCATCGCGACGATCTGGACGTCAAGGCGGTGCCCACCGTGTATCCCACCCACATTCCGTTCGACATCACGGGCAAGACAGTGGTGCTGGTGGATGATGTGCTCTTTAGCGGACGCACCATCCGCGCTGCTCTGGATGCTATGAACGATTTTGGCCGTCCCCGGCGCGTTCAACTGGCGGTGCTAATTGATCGCGGACACCGGGATTTGCCCATTAAGGCGGACTTTGTTGGGAAAAATGTTCCCACCGCCGCCACCGAGCACATTGAAGCACGCCTCAAAGAGGACGGTGGCGACGATAGCGTCGTGTTACTGAAAGATTAACCCCAACCATCAACCCCACCCCAAACTATGAGTTGGAATCGCAAACACCTGCTCGATATTGAAACTCTTTCGGCTGACGAAATCATTACCGTGCTAGACACCGCCCGGGCGTTCAAGGCGGTGGGGGCGCGGGCAATCAAGAAAGTCCCGGCGCTCCGGGGCAAGACGGTGATCAACCTTTTTGTAGAACCATCCACCCGCACCCGTAGCAGTTTTGAATTGGCGGCTCAGCGGCTCAGCGCGGATGTGGTGAATTTTTCCGCCGAGGCATCCTCCCTGAAAAAGGGTGAAACGTTAAAAGACACCGTCCGCAACCTGGAAGCCTTGAACGCCGATATTTTCATTATCCGGCATAGTGCCGCCGGTGCGCCTCACTTTATCGCACGCTTCCTCAAGGCCAGTGTCGTCAACGCCGGAGACGGCGCGCACGAGCATCCCACGCAGGCGCTGCTGGATGTTTTTACCATCCGTGAACGGAAAGGGGGCGTGGCCGGATTGAACGTGACCATTCTGGGCGACATCCTATACAGCCGGGTGGCGCGCTCCAACATTTGGGCACTGACCAAACTTGGCGCCAAGGTGACCCTGTGCGGACCCAGCACGCTGGTTCCAAAAGTGTTTGAGCAAATGGGATGCAAGGTCACCTATGATATGGAAGAAGCGATCGTTTCCGCCGATGTCATCAACCTGCTGCGGATTCAGCATGAACGGCAGCGCAAGAGCATGTTCCCCAGTTTGGGTGAATACACCAGTCTGTTTGGCCTCAACAAGAGCCGCTTTGCCCGCACCAAGCCGGATGTCATGATCATGCATCCCGGCCCCATCAACCGTGGCGTGGAGATTGACAGCGAAATTGCGGATTGCGAACGCTCGGTCATCCTGGAACAGGTCAACAACGGTCTGGCGGTGCGTATGGCAGCACTGTTCCTGGTCAATGGCGGCAAAGGTCCGCAAGAAATCGGCGGCTAACCCCGTCAGCCACGTCATGCAATACTTTTTGGTAGCCGCAGGCAGCGCAGTGGGCGGACTGGCGCGCTTTTGGATATCCGGCGCCATTGCCAATCGCGTGGGACAGACGTTTCCCTGGGGCACCATCCTCGTCAACATCAGCGGATCGTTTTTGATTGGATTCCTGGCCGCGTTGATCAGCACGGAAGGACGCTTGGGCCCCAAGCATCACCAGTTCATTAATCAATTCCTGATGATCGGTGTTTGCGGCGGGTACACCACGTTTTCGTCGTTCAGCCTGCAAACCTTAACCTTGGTGCAGGGCGGAGAATGGTTGCAGGCTGGCGCAAACGTGGGTGTATCCGTAGTCGCCTGCCTGATTGGCGTGTGGCTAGGGCATGTGGCGGGACAACTCGTAAACCGATAGGTGACCCATGAAAATTCCTGAAAACGGCAAATTGCTGCGGATATTTATGCTGATGTATTGAGCCAATGACACCCCTCGAATCTTATCTCACGGAACTGCGCGTCATCCATAGTAGCGGAGCGTCCGTCAAGGAAGCCTCCGGCTACGGCCCGCTGGCCACGCTGTTGAACGAAATTGGCAAGACGCTCAAACCAAAGGTTCATTGCATTATTCAACTCCAGAACAGCGGTGCGGGCATGCCTGATGGCGGCCTTTTCACTCCCGACCAACTCAAAAATTGCGATGAAGGCGCGCCACTTCGAGGGCAAAAACCCGCACGAGGCGTCATTGAAGTTAAAGGCCCGGGGGAGGACCTCGCGCAACTGGCCCAAACCTCGCAGGTGCTTGGTTACCTGAACAACTACGGGCAGGTCTTAATCACCAACTACCGCGATTTCCGCCTGCTCAAACGCGGGCCGGGTGGTGACATGGAACTGCTCGAAGCCTTCCGACTCGCCGAAGACGAACCCGCCTTCTGGACCGCCGCTTCGCATCCCCGAAAAACCGCCGATACTTTTGGCGAACGCTTTTCAGAATACCTTAAGCGAGTTCTGCTGCACGCCGCCCCGCTGGATAATCCCAAGGATGTCGCCTTTTTCCTGGCCTCATACGCCCGTGACGCCCGCGCCCGCGTCGAACACGCCGGGGATCTGCCTGCACTCACCGCCGTCCGCACCGCGCTGGAGGAAGCCTTGGGCATGAAGTTCGAGGCCGCACAAGGGGAACACTTCTTTCGCTCCACGCTGGTGCAAACGCTCTTTTACGGTGTGTTCTCCGCGTGGGTCCTCTGGCATAAGGAAAAGCCGCAACGCCGCGATGCCTTTGATTGGAAGGCAGCCGCATGGACGCTTCATGTCCCGATGATCAAGGCCCTGTTTGAACAGGTCGCCACCCCCACCAAACTTGGTCCACTCGGTCTGGTGGAAGTGCTGGACTGGACCGCCGCTGCGCTCAACCGGATAGACCGGCTCGCGTTCTTCGAAAAATTCCTGGAAACTTACGCCGTCCAATACTTTTACGAACCATTCCTCGAAGCCTTCGATCCCAAACTCCGCAAGGAACTCGGGGTGTGGTACACGCCCCCGGAAATTGTGCAATACCAGGTCGCCCGCGTGGATACCGTGTTGCGCGAGGAACTAGATATACCCGACGGCCTCGCTGACCCCCGCGTCTTTGTCCTTGATCCCTGCTGCGGCACCGGTGCGTATCTGGTTGAAGTGCTGCGGAAAATCGTTCACACGATAAAAGTTGAGAAAAGCGAAGGCGCACTCGCCGAATTGGCGGCAAAGGAAGCGGCACAAAATCGTGTTTTGGGGTTTGAAATCATGCCCGCGCCCTTCGTGGTAGCACATCTGCAAATCGGATTATTGCTGCAAACTTTTGCCGTGCCGCTGGACGATTCAAAACACGAGCGGGCCGGCATCTTTTTGACCAATTCCCTCACCGGTTGGGATTTTTCTGGAGCAAACCCAAAGCTTGCCAACTGGCCGGAACTGGAATCGGAACGCAAAGGCGCTGGCAAGGTGAAGCAGGAGAAACCAATTCTCGTCATCCTCGGCAATCCTCCGTACAATGCTTATGCGGGCATCAGCCCGGATGAAGAACAAGGCATGGTTGAACCATATAAAGCGGGCTTGGTAAAGGATTGGGGCATCAAAAAATTCAACCTCGATGATCTTTATGTCCGGTTTTTCCGTCTGGCAGAGAGACGCATCGCAGAGAAAACCGGCAAGGGGGTTGTCTGTTATATTTCCAATCATTCGTGGATCAGCGACCCTTCATTTGTCGTGCTACGTCAACACCTTCTCAATTCATTTGATCGTCTTTGGATTGAAAACATGCACGGGAATCGAAAAATTTCAGAATACGCGCCTGATGGTCGGACAAGTGAAACAATTTTCGCCTTGGCAGGATCTTCGCCCGGCATTCAGCAAGGCGTAGCCATTTCGCTATGGGTCAAAACCGGTAAGAATCGGAAACCAACGGTCTTCTTCCGTGATGATTTGAATGATGCAAAAGCGGCAGATAGACGCGCCAAGCTGCTCGATAGCTTGGAAGTTAAGAACTTCAACGCACAATATGAGAAGAGCCAGCCAAAAAAAGAAAACCGTTTCAGTCTTCGACCATCAGATATAGCGGAGTATTATCTTGATTGGGCTGCCCTTGTTGACCTTTGCGCTGAGCCGCCCATAAACGGTCTCATGGAAAAGCGCGGCGGCGCGCTAATAGATATTGATCGGGCCGCTTTAGAAAAGCGGATGAAGTTGTATTATGACCCAACCACAAGTTGGGATTCGCTCGTAAACGTTAATACTGGATTAACCCAAGATGCCGCCAGATTTAACGCTAAAAGTGCGCGTGAAAAAGTTTTGAAAGCAGAAGGGTATCAACCCAACCATCTCCAACGCTATGCGCTTCGCCCGTTTGATACTCGTTGGTGTTATTATAGTTCTGAACGCCCGCTCTGGAATGAACCTCGCCCAAAACTTTGGGCGCAAAACTGGAATGGTAACGCTTTCTTGATGTGCCGTCCCGCTGGGGTAGCCAGTCCCGAGGGCTTCCCGTTGTTCTACACGACATTGTTAGGCGATAACGACTTCCTGCGTGGGCACGCTTATTACTTTCCCCTTGGTCTGCGCTCCGAAGCAAAAAACAAAACAAAGGAACCAGACGATGGCAACGGCGAGTTAAGCTACATTCTTCAAGAGGCGGCATCGGCCGATTCCGTGGAAATCAAAACCACCGCAAATCTTTCAACCGCCGCGCGCGGTTATCTCGCGAATCTTGGCATCAAGAATCCCGATGCGGATACGGATGTGGCATCGCTACTTTGGATGCATGCGCTTGCCATCGGATTCTCCCCCTCGTACCTCACCGAGAACACGGACGGCATTCGACAGGATTGGCCGCGCATCCCATTGCCGAATTCTAAAGCCGCACTGATTGCTTCTGCCAGATTGGGCAGGCAAATTGCCGCATTACTCGATGCTGAAACTACGGTTGAAGGCGTCAATGCCGGTAAACTACGCAACGAATTGAAGTCCATCGCGGTGTTATCATCCAGCGAAAATCTCTCGCTCAGCGCCGGCTGGGGGCATGCTGGGAAAGAGGGCGTCACTATGCCTGGCAAAGGCAAGCGGTTGACGCGTGATTATCGGATGGACGAGAACAACGGTAAAACCTTCCTGCTTGGCGCTACCACGCACGATATTTACCTCAATGACACGGCGTATTGGCGTAATGTGCCGGCGAAGGTTTGGGATTACACCATTGGCGGCTATCAGGTCATGAAAAAATGGCTCAGTTACCGGGAGTTTGCGTTATTGAAACGCCCACTCACGGTGGATGAAGCCCGCGAGGTCACTCACATAGCCCGGCGCCTCGCCGCGCTCCTCCTGCTGCAACCGGCGCTGGACACGAATTATCAGACGGTGAAAGCGGCTTCGATGCCCTTGCCGAAATAATAAGTCCTAAAAGCGGGCATAGCCGATCAGGTGTTTTCCAAGGCGGGTTTATGCGGGCATCACGTCCACGGTCTGTTTGGCATTAAGGAAATGTAGCCACAGATGGCCCAGCGGACGTTGGAAAATCCGGCTGAGTGCGATTCCGTAAAGTTGGAGTTGGGGCGCATAGTCGCGGATTTTCTGTTCAAGCTGACCTTTGCGCAACCCATCGGTCTTGAAATCCACCACCCAAAGTTCATGAGGCAGCGTCACCACCAAATCCGCAATACCCTGCACCACCATGAATTCGTCTTTTAACGCTTGCAGCGGGAGGGCCAGACCAGCAGCAAACATATCATCAGCCGTCAATCGCGCGATGAATGGCAATTCGCGATGCACCTGTGCTGGATGACAACGGATTTGCGTGCCTGCCTCGGACTGCCAAAACTGGGCCAGTGCTGAAAAATCCAACGCGTCAAATTCAGCCACGGCCAGCAACCCGTTATCCCGCAACTGTTCCGCTGCAAACTTGAGTTCGCCCACGCTGCCAGTCAGGGTCAGCGGCACATATTGGAGAAAGAGATGATGCGCCCGCCCCCGTTCGGCGGCACTCAACGTTCCCGGACGACTGGCTTCAAATCCTGGGCGACCACCAAAAGACACCACGCGCGATTCACCTTCTTCCACGGCCAATTGCCGACGCCGCAAGGCGGTGACCGTGGTTTTGGCCGATTCCATGGTGGCTGAAGTCTGCGGATATTGCCAAAGCAGCCGTTTCTGTAACTCTTCCGGCATGGTAATGTCCGCGAACTCCGCTGGCACCTGCGTTTCAGATCGGACGTCCACTTCCTCTGGCAGCGCGGGGGCATGGACAACACATTCAAAGTGCGTGGCCTTACCCGAAATCGGCGTATCGTCCTGGTGTTCCAGCGCGCGTAAAATCAAGGGGGCAATCCAATCAAGCGGTGTGCTGGCCTTAAGTAGTCGCACTGGAGAAACGGGTTTGGCAGCATCTGCGGACCATCGCTCGTTGAGCGTTGTTTCATCCGCTGTCCCAAAAAGGAGCAACCGTTCAATGGCCCGGGTGCCGGCCACATAGAGCAACCGCAATTCCTCGCCCAAACTTTCCCGTCGCTGGCGTAACGCGGCCAGATGATGAACAATGCTGGGATAGCGCTGGCCAGTCTGGGGCGGTTTAACCCGAGGACATACCCCATAGGTTTCATCGAGAATAATATCGGCAGTGATGTCCTGGAGGTTGAAACGCCCCCCCAAGCCAGTAACCACCACCACCGGGAATTCAAGTCCCTTGCTTTGGTGGATGCTCATCAACCGCACTGCATCCGTTGCCTTGATGGACGCAGGTTCGGTGTTTACCTCCGCCTCCGACAACGCTTGTACGTGCTCCAGAAAACGAAACAAGCCCTGACGCTGCAAGGGATCAAACTGCCGGATCAGCGCCAGCAACCGTTGCACATTGGCGTGACGCTGTTCGCCACGATCCTGCGCGCGGCACCAATCCGCGTAATGCGTTTCATCCAGCACCGTTTCGAGGCAATCCGACAACGCGCCCTGTCTGGCCAGCACTCGCCAGCGTTCATAATTCTCCAGGAAGCGGCGCACTTTGGTTAAGGCGGGAGACCCTGCGGCATCGGTTGGACTTTGCCGACACCACTTATTCATCGCAGTCCACAGCCGCGCCTTGCGTTCTGCAAGACGAATCGTCGCTAATTCGTCCAGCGACAGCCCCACGAGCGGAGAACGCAACACCGTCAGCAGCGGCAAATCCTGCAATGGATTATCCAGCAAACGCATCAAATCCAGCAGGTCCGCCACTTCCTGACTCTCAAAAAATCCACTCCGCGACGCCACCAGGGGAATTTGGGCACGATCAAATTCCTTGGCATACGCATCCACCCGCGTACGGGGGGAACGCAACAGAATCACCACGTCGCTCCATTTCAAGGCCCGGTATATTTTCTCATGGCTGTCCCAGACGTTCGTTTTCTCCTGAATAAACCGCTGTAACCGTTCGGTGATCAATCGTGCTTCCCGGGCATCCTTTGCCAATTCTTCCATCGGCGCGAGACCGTCGGATTCTGATTCCTCCGGAGGTGCCATGGGTTTCGTCTTGGACGTCACGCAAAAATGCATTTCGACCCGGCGGCAATCCACTGGATCAGAATCCATGCGCAGCATCGGACGCCCCTCGGGCGCACCGTAGCGCAGGGCGGCATCCTCGTCATAAACCACTCCGCCCATCTCACTCCGCATCAAGGGCCTGAAAAGCTCGTTGATGAAATGTAAAATGGCTTCATGGCTGCGAAAGTTTTCCGTCAGCGCGATAACCCGCCCGCCGCCATCCGTTTGACGCCAACGCGACATGTAACTTTGGAAAATGTGCGGATTGGCCAACCGGAAACGGTAGATGCCTTGTTTTACATCGCCGACCAGAAACCGGTTGGCCCCCAGTCCCTCGCGGGACAACGCCAGCAGGATGGCATCCTGTGCCTCATTGATATCCTGGTATTCATCCACAAAAACAAGCCTGAACCGCTCGCGCCAAACCTCGGCCACGGGACTGGGACGCCCCGTCTCGGAGTTCCATAGCAGGCGCAACGCGAATTGCTCGAGGTCGGAAAAATCAAGCACTGCCTGCTGGCGTTTGCGCTCAGCGTACCGCCCGCTGAATTGCCGGGTAAGCCGAAGGAGCGCGAGCATCTGTGGCCGGCACCAATCCCAATCCTCTTGGAGTGGATCGGGACCTGGTTTGCCGGGCAGCAGGGCACCATAAAACTTCGCTTCCTGAAAAAGCTTCTCGATGGGTTTGTGATATTTGGTTTTGGTCTTCTTGGCGAAACTCCAATCCTTGTCGTAATCCTGCACGGTTTGCAGCACCTCCGCCATCTGTTCATCCGACGAGGTTTCGGCCAGCGTGGCCAGTATCCCGGCGCAGCGGGCGGCATTCAGATTCTCAGCGGGTTCCTGCTGCAATATCGGCATCCACTCGCCACTCCATGCCAACACCCGTTCCCGCAACCAATCCCGCCACTGCAACGGTTTCTCCTGCTCGACACATTTAATCTGTCCCGCCAACCAACCGTTTGCATCTCGCAAGGATTGGGCATAGCGATGCAAGCGAAGCGTCAGGCTGCGAATATCCCGGTCGTTACCGTGGCCGCGTTCGAGAATAAGACGCTGCACCTCCCCGGCCTCCGGATGCTTGCCGGCATAAATTTCTCCCAGCAGATCATCCAGCACCTCCGCCGCCAGCAATTGGTCCTGCCCGTCTTTCAATACCACCATTTGCGGATCGAGCGACAATTCATAAAAATGACGTCTCACCAGCTCGTAGCAAAAGCTATGCAATGTTTGAATGTGCGCGGTGTCCAGCAGGGCGATTTGTTCGACAAGATGGACATTTTCAGGGGTGTCGCGCTGACGCTTCTCCAGCGACTCCCGGATGCGTTTGCGCATTTCCGCCGCCGCCGCCTCGGTAAATGTCACCATCAGCAAACGATCCATCGTCCCCTGCTCTGCCGGGTCCATTAACCAAGCCAAACAACGTTCCACCAAGGTGCTCGTCTTGCCCGCGCCTGCTCCCGCCATCACCAGCACATTGCCACGCTGGCGGATGGCTTCCTGTTGACTTGGAGTGTGGGAGGCCATGCAGGGTCTAACCGGCAGCATCCAACGGGACCATGGCCGCGCGCCCAGCGGTGAAGCGCCGCCATTCGCGGTAGCCCACTGATTTGGCCAGTGCCATCGCCTCGGCAAAATTTGCGCCCACTTCCTCCGGCAAATGGGCATCCGAGCCAAACGTGATCACCACGCCGTGTGCAAAGGCCATCTCCAGAATCTTCCGGCTGGGATAAATTTCCCGGCATTCTTTGCGCAACCCCGCCGTATTCAACTCGATGGCCACATTCTGGCGGGCCGCGGCGTTTAGAAAGGTTTCAAACAACGTCGTGCAATCCGCCGCCGGGCGAAACCCAAATTTCTTTGGCAGATCGCAATGGCCAATGATATGGAACAAGCCAGACTCGACCGCTTGGGTAAGCCGTTCGTAATACTCGTGCCAAACCGCAAACGTATCCCGTTTCTTCCATTCGGCCAGGCGATTCGGATTATCCACATCCCACCCCCCGGATATGTAATGCACCGAACCAATAAAATAATCCCAAGGATGACGCGCCCAAAGCTGGTGAATCCACGGTTCCTGTCCGGGCAGATAATCCACTTCCAATGCCAGTTTGATGACTAGATCCGGGTGTTCTTGTTTGGCATGGTGCACTTTGGCGACGTACTCATCCAACTGTGACATCCGCATCCGCCAGTCGTCAAAATCATCCTGGGGCATGGGGGAATGATCGGAAAAACCAATCTCCGCCAGTCCCAGCGCCTTGGCGCGCGCCGCATACGCCACCGGTTCACCAGTGGCATGACGGCATAACGGAGTGTGCATGTGATAATCAGCAGGCCATCGCATGGGTCTAGTAAGCCGAAATTAGGGCGCAAGCGAAAGCAAATTCCTTAATTCAATACGGGCCGCACCGGTTACGGAATATCGCGCATGTGATGATTGCGAAAATGGGTTGATGATCCACGAAAAATACGTCAATATTTGCCGTGGCAATGCTAGAACGACTAACTCAGCCCGGACTAGACGGACAAGCGCGGAACAAGGAATCCGCGCAAGCCAGGGCTTTAACCACACTTTGAAGCCATGCCTGTTGCTGAACTTAATCCCCTTGCCAGCGCCGCCCCAGTTGCCTCCGCTGAAACGGTAGTGACGGTACGGAGTTTAACTAAAATTTTCAAAGATTTCTGGGGCCGCCCTAAAGCCCGCGCGGTGGATGACGTCAGTTTTGAGGTCCGCAAGGGGGAGGTTTTCGGCCTGCTCGGCCCAAACGGGTCTGGCAAATCCACTACGGTCAAAATGATCCTCGGGCTGTTGTACCCAACCAAAGGACACATCGAAGTCTTCGGTCATTCGCCGCGCCATGTCGCCACGAAAGCGCGCATTGGGTATCTCCCGGAGGAGTCGTACCTGTACCGCTACCTGGATTCGCGTGAAACGCTGGAATTCTTTGGCAACTTATTTGAACTGCCCGCTGGCGAGCGCAAGCAACGCACCGAACAACTGCTGGACATGGTGGGGTTAAGCAATGTGCGTTCCCGAGCAGTAGGCGAATTTTCCAAAGGCATGCAACGGCGTATCGGGATGGCCCAGGCCCTGATCAATGATCCGGACTTGGTCATTTTGGACGAGCCGACCTCGGGCCTTGATCCCATTGGTTGCCGCGAGGTGAAGGACTTGATCGTGGCGCTGGCGCGCCGGGGGAAGACGGTAATCCTCAGCAGCCACTTACTGGCCGATGTCGAGGATGTGTGCGACCGGGTGGTGATTTACTATGGCGGTAAAATCCAGGCGATGGGGCCATTGAAGGATCTGCTGGCCAACCGTGATGCCATGCGCATTACCACGCCCCCATTGTCGCGTGAAACCATGGAACGAGTGATGGCGCTGATCCACGCGGATGTCGCCGCCGATAAGGTGCGAATTGACAACCCGTCGCAAAACCTGGAAAGCTATTTCCTGGAGGTGGTGCGCAAGGCACGGGAAAGTGCGGCGGAAACCTCCGGCGCGACCTCGCATAACCGCGTGGCTGATTATCTGCGCGGCGATGCCTCGCTGGCGCAACCGACCGCGCCGGACAAGATGTTGGACCGCTTTACGCACCCGCTCAGCACACCGGCCCCTGCCCCGCCTCAACCGGAATCGAAACCCCTGGTAATACCCGGCATGGATGCGACCAAATTAACGGCCTTGACCAAAGGCACGGAGGAACCCGTGACCACGCTGCCAACACAATCACCGTCGGCATCAACGCCAACCCAACCAGTCCCGGCCAAGCCAGCGGACCTGGCCAAGGCGAATGAAAAACTTTCCGGGCTGCTGGGCAAAAAGACTTCCTGAGAACAACCACCATGCAGCGCATTCTGGCCATTGTCTGGTTAAGTTGGAAAGCCGCTTTCCGGTATCGCCTGATCTGGGTTCTCAGCGCGCTGCTGCTGGGGGCGGTCATCGGCCTGCCGCTATTATTGAAGGACGACGAGACGGCCCGTGGGTTTATCCAGATTGTACTGACATACACGCTAGGGAGCATCACCGCGCTGCTGGGCATCGCCACCCTATGGCTGGCCTGCGGCACTTTGGCCCGCGATATTGAGGATTGCCAGATGCAGGTCGTCGCCGTCAAACCCATCGCCCGATGGGAAATCTGGCTGGGGAAATGGTTGGGGTTGGTGTCATTGAACGCGTTTCTGTTGGCCTTGGCGGGGGTCTGCGTGTACGGCCTCATTTACTGGCGGGCCGGTTCCCTGCCGGCTGATCAGCAGGCCATCCTGAAAAATGAAGTGCTGGTGGCACGCGGTTCTCTCAAATCTCCGCCCATTAACCTCCGCCCCATGGTGGACCAACTTTTTGCAGCACGTCTGAAAGAGACGCCGATAGCGCCAGCCGACCAACCGTTTGTCAGGCAACAAATCGAGGAACAAGTCAAAGCTCGCCATCAACTGGTCATGCCCGGGTATATCCGCACTTGGAAACTGGACGCCCGTGAGGTGCGCAAATCACCCGACCAGCCCTTGTATCTCCGGATCAAGTTTTATTCCTCACAAGCTGCGCCGAATGCCACCTTTGCAGCGATGTGGCGCTTTGGCAAGCTGGACGCCCCGGCCCGGCACACTCATGAAATAAAAAGCATGGCCGCCGAAACATTTCACGAATTTTCCGTCCCCTCCAACGCGATCAGCGATGACGGTTCGTTGGTAATCAGTTTGGCGAACATCAACCAGACGGCGCTGCTATTCCCGCTGGAGGACGGCTTGGAAGTATTGTATCACGAAGGTGGATTTGCGCTCAATTTTGCGCGCGGGTTGGGCATCATTCTCTGTTGGCTGAGTCTGCTGGCCGCCGTCGGCTTGGCGGCGGCGAGTTTTCTGTCATTCCCGGTCGCTGCTTTTGCGTCCGCCGCACTGCTTGCGATGATGCTGGGCAGCAGTAATATCGCCTCTTCTGTCGAGGAAGGCACGGTCGGCGGCAAAGATCATGAAACCGGGCAACCCATGCATCCCGTAGTGGATCGGCTCATGCTCCCGGTGTTTAAGGTGGTTTTAACGGTAATCAACCTGGCGCAATCATTTGCTCCCGTGGACCTATTAAGCAATGGCCGCAGCATTTCCTGGACCACCTTATCGCTCGCGGTGAGCCAGATTGTCCTGTTGCTGGGCGGCCTCTTTGGCTTGTTTGGTGCAATTGTATTTACGCGGCGGGAGTTGGCCACCGCCCAAGGGACGTCGTGAAATGCAAACTCGTTTCCATAAACACTTATTTCTGGTGACCGCCATTCTGTTTCTGGTGGCTGCGGGATTCGTGCAACGCTCCATGGACGCGCATCGCCAACGCCTGGGCATCCTGACCACCGCTCCCGGGTTGGACGGCGCTCCGCCAATGCTGGCTTTCACCACGATGGCGCTGGGCGGTTTTCGCGGCTTGATCGCCAACGCGCTTTGGCTCCGTGCCAACCAGATGCAGGAGGAGGATAAGTTCTTTGAAATGGTGCAGTTGTCCGATTGGATCACCAAACTCCAACCCCGCATGAAGCAGGTCTGGCTCATGCAAGCCTGGAACATGGCGTACAATATCTCAGTCAAGTTCAGCGATCCGGAAGACCGCTGGCGCTGGGTTCAGCGCGGCTTCTCGCTGCTGCGCGATGAAGGTCTGCGCTACAATCCTGACGAAGCGCTGATCTATCGCGAACTGGGCTGGATTTTCCAGCACAAGATGGGCGCGAGCCTCGATGACGCGCATTACACCTATAAGCGACATTGGATTGACGAGATGACCCAGGTGCTGGGACCGCAGCGAGACGGCTACCGGGAGTTGCTCTCGCCCAAGACCGACGACGCCCGCGCCCGCGCCAAACTGCTGCGCGAAAAATACAAGATGGACCCGCGCCGCATGGCCAAGGCCGACGAAGAATACGGACCTTTGGACTGGCGTCTGCCAGAAGCGCACGCCGTTTACTGGGCCATGCTGGGTCTGGAAAAATGCCGGCCGAGTGAATTAATGCCGGTGCGGCGCGTGATCTACCAATCCATGCAGACGTCGTTCCAACGTGGTCGGCTGATCATGAACCGCGTGAACCTGCCGCCCATGTTCGGCCCAAACCTCGACATTATTCCCCAAGTCAACAAAGCCTACGAACAAATGATGGCGGAGGACAAAGAAAACGCGCCCAACATCATTAACGGCCATAAGAACTTCCTGCGCCAGGCGGTCTTCCACCTGTATGTCCACAACCGGATGCGCGAAGCGGCGGCTTGGTTCAAAGTGCTTTGCGATAAGTACCCCAATGACATGTGGGTGACGTTCTGCAATCGCGATCTCGAAACCTACGCGCTCCAGCGCATCGCCGAAGGTGCGGGCGAGACGGATGACAAAAAGACCACCTCTTTCATTGAGGGCTACCTGCGCAACGCATACATGGACCTGGCGCTGGACTACGATGACCGTGCCGATGGGTTCCTATTGATGGCCCGGAAAATCTATAACAATTACATGGCAAAAATGACCGATACTTCCCAAAAGGTGCGAGTCAGCCTGCCGGACTACGCGGTGATCAACAAAACCGTGCTGGATAATCTGTTGGCTCCGAATACCAACGTCCAGGCCCAGGCATTCCAAGCCGTCTTGCGCGTCAAACTAGGCCTCCCAGCAGCTACCAATGCGCCACCGGTCACACCCAAGTAATCAGCTCTCTCAATCGGCGTCCGGCAAAATGCAGCTAGCCCGGTGAACCAAAGCGGCTCACCGCTATCCCCTGAGTGCCAAGCGTGCCGGGCTTGAGTAAGTGTTGCCGGTCACCGCGCACAATCTGGTAATCAATGGCCTGGCGGATTTGTTTATCGTCCACCAACCGCCGCACGTGATGGCATAGATGCGCGTGAATGCATTCCATCGTAAAATTCAGGTCGTCCAAATCGTACTCGGACAGAGGGTGGGTTCCCTGGATGGCCAGGGTGATGCTGGTAGGACACCCATTCCCGCAATCAATGCCCCGGGCGATTTCCACCTCTTGCCACTGGCCTTCGTTCAAGTACCCATTCCACCCCACGTAGAGGTCGTTCTGGTACTGGTAAATATGGCAAAACACCATGGTCCGCCCCATGGCCACAACCAGTTGCTCGCGCTCCTCTAGGTCATCCACCCCCTGGTAAGACACGACCTCCTGCCAGCAACGCAGCTTGGCCTGGGTGGCGTGCTGCAACTCCTCGATGAATCGCGCCTTGAAATCCCGCGCGTCAGCACCCTGCCTGAACAATGTCTGATGCCAGCCATCCACTAAACGTAATTGCCGGGGTTCACCCTCCGGCTTGCCAGAACTGCGGATCAGGCGCGGACGCCTCAGAAAATCCAAGCAATCCCATCGTAACCCTCGTGCCTGATTTTTCGGGTGCCACAATTGAAACCAATGCCGCCGCAGCGCATGTTCGTTGAGCGTCGGCAGATCCCCCCGTCGCAGCAGGTAATTCACCAGCGACTCCAGATGCTCCTCGGTCAGCCGCCACAAACGCGGATAACACTGTGCTCGCCCGCGCGCCTTCACCCGCACGTCGTATTCGATCTCGTATTGAAAAAATGGCGCGGGATGGATGGTGACGACCAGGCTGGACCGCTCCGTGACCAGGATATGGCCGCGCGGCACCCAAAGACTCACCGCCACCGTCGCGGGAAACTCGTACGGGGCGGAGCGCAACACTTGGCACCGCACCTTCTGCTTTTCACAAATGCCTTCCAGCATCGCATAAACTGCGTCCCGATGCTCGGCCACCTTTTCCCAGATACCCTCGTCCTCGTGCCGCAGGATTGGCCGGCAATCCAGCGTGCTGGTGCCGGGAATAAAGGTCCCGGCTTTGGCCTGGGGATCTTCCGCGAACGAATTCCCGGTTTTATCTAATTTGCCAACAATCGCCATAACATGTCATCAACGTGGTTCCAACTACCCCGAATCGTTAAGGAATTATGCCGCGTGGTGCAAACTCTAAATTGGGGGAACATGGAAAGTCAAAGCTGCCGGAACCATTAACCTCGTCCTTATCTCGACCTGCTCGCGCCGCAAATCGGCATTGCAATTTTCCGGGGAATCGCGAACATCTTCGCCGGTCATGGGACATCAAGACACTTATTATCAGCATAACGAAGCCTACGCCGAGTTCCTCGCGGGGTGGGACGCCACCTTTTACGCCAAGTACACGGACACCCTGAAGCCCGAGCAAGCCGGTGGCCGGGCGCTGGATGTCGGTTGCGGGGTTGGCCAGGTTGTTGCCAAATTGACGGAGGCGGGCTTCGAGGCGCATGGGGTGGATGTATCACAACCGAACATTGAGCGGGCCAAGACGTTTTCCCAACGCTGTCAGCTCTATAATGGCAAGCGTCTGCCGTTTCCCGACGCGCATTTTGCCAGCGCGGGCGCGTTGAATGTGCTGGAGCATGTGGATGATCCAGAGTCATTCATCACGGAGTTGGTCCGCGTCGTGGCGGTCGGCGGCAAGATCGTTCTGTCTAGTCCCAACTTTTTCCGCGTGTTTGGGTTTCGGGATTATCATCCCCGGATGCGCGGGCTGGGCAGCAAGTGGCGCAATTGGCAACGGTTGTGCGCGAAGCGCCGGCAGATGCGCGACCAGCCCGAGGCGGTGCGCTTCGACCACATGCAGCCAATCGTCAAGCAGCCGTTCACGCCGGATGACGATGCGATTATCGCCACGAATGCGCTGGAGATGGAGTTTTTTCTCACCCGCGCCGGTTGCCGGGTGGAACGTGTGGAATGCACGGATCGTTACGTGGCCAAACCAATTGAGCTGGCGTTAAACCTCACACCGCTGCGGTATATGATGTTTAACTCGTTCCTGGTTGCGCGACGGGAACGAGCGTAGGGCTACCGCACCAGCCTACGGCGATTTCTTTTTCCCAAACCCCTTTTCCTGGTAGTATTCGTACCGTTCCATGGTGGTACGCACGTAGGCTTTGGTGCTGGGAAAACCGATCTGCTCAATGAAGACCGCGCTATTGGTAGCCGCCGCGCCCTTCATCCATTTCAACACATTACCGCGTCCAGCATTATAATCCGCCAGGGCGTAGGGCAGGCAATTATCGGTGGTCCCCAGGTAACGCAGCAGCACTTTGCGCAAATACCAGGCGCCACATTGGGTGTTCAAGGCGGGGTTGTAGAGTTCAGTGTGAAACGCCATCGTGCGCCGCTCAGTCTTCGCCCAATCGGCAGCGGTATCCTTCATGATCTGCATCAAGCCCACCTCGCCTTTGGCACCTTTGGCATGGGGATCAAAGCGGCTTTCGCGCCACACCACCGCTTTGACCAGCGCGGGATCCACCCCGTAGCGCGCCGCGCCGGCGAGGATATGGGCGTCCTGACTATTTTCGCGCCAGGTGTAGTAATAGTCAAAAATCCAAAAGGGAATGGCGATGGCAATCAAGATTAGAAGCCATCGTTGCCACCGCGCCAATTTAAAAGGCAAACGCAACATGCGACGCCGGATATTGTTGGCCGCGCCACGGACGCTGGCAAGCAAATGAAGGCATATTTTTCGCTCGACTCCGCCGTGGCATGTCCCAACCTGATGCCGAAACATGGTTGCACGGGTCACACTTGAAATCGCGCTCCGCAAGGAGTTTGATTATGCCATCCCGCCCGAACTGGCCGCCCAGGTGGAAGTCGGCACGCGGGTGCGCATTCCCTTTGGTTCACGCGAGGTGGCGGGCTGCGTCACGGCGGTCATCGAGGAATCCACGCACACCAATCTGCGTTCCATCGTCAAAATTCTCGGGCGTCCCAGCCTCATCACCCCGCGGGTGTTGGAATTGTCGCGCTGGATCGCGGAGTATTACTGTTGCGCTCCGGAAGTCGCGTTGAAGAGCGTGCTGCCCGAGGCCGTCCGGCAGGAAGCGGATGGCTGGCGCGAGCGTCTCTTTGTGCGCGTGATACCGCGTACGGGCGAACTGCCCAAGCTCACGAAGCGTCAGCAGGAAATTTGGAACATCATTGAGGAATGGCGTGAATTGCCGCTGCAACAGTTGTTGGAGCTATCCAAAGCCACGCCGGAAACCGTGCGCCGGCTGGAGGACAAAGGGCTGGTCCTGATCTCCGCCCAGATTTCCGAGCGCGACCCGTATGCCCACGAAGTCATCCTGGCCACCCAACCGCTCCCGCTCAATGCTGAGCAGCAAACCGCGCTGGATGAGATTATCAAGACCATGGACCGGGGGAAACTCCCCGCCGCCGAAGGGCCGGGCGTCAACACCTCCACCTTTCTGCTGTACGGCGTGACGGGCAGCGGCAAGACAGAGGTCTATCTCCAGGCGCTGGCGCATTGCCTCGCGCAGGGCAAGGGCGCGATTGTGCTCGTGCCGGAAATTTCGCTTACCCCGCAAACGGTGGAGCGCTTCAAAGCCCGGTTCAGCGCGGGGCCGTTGCGCACGCTGGTGGCGGTGTTGCACAGCCATCTCTCCGGCGGCGAGCGTCATGATGAATGGCACAAGATCCGCCAGGGACGCGCCCGCATCGTCATCGGGGCGCGCTCGGCGATCTTCGCGCCGGTGGAACCGCTCGGCCTGATCATCGTGGATGAGGAACACGAGCACTCCTATAAGCAGGAGGAAGCGCCACGCTACCATGCGCGCGATGTTGCGGTCGTGCGCGCCCAACGCGAGGGAGCGGTGGTGGTCCTCGGCTCGGCCACGCCTTCGTTGGAGAGTTATTACAACGTCCAGCGCGGCAAGTATCGCCTGTTGCAATTGCCGCATCGGGCCGACCACAAGAAGATGCCGGTCGTACGGGTCGTGGATATGCGGACCGAATCGCACAAGGGCATGGGACCGCCCGTTTTCTCCGTGCAACTGAAGGAAGCGATTACCCAACGGTTGGAGAAGAAAGAACAGGTGATGCTCTTTCTCAACCGGCGCGGCTACTCCACGTCCCTGCAATGCCCGCAGTGCGGCTACGTCGCCGAATGCCCCAATTGCAGCGTCTCGCTGACGTATCATCGCGCCGCGCAGAAAATCCGCTGCCACATCTGCAGTTACGAAGCGCCCGCCCCGAAAGTGTGCCCGGCGCCAGCGTGTCACAGCGCCGCCATTCGTTATTCCGGGCTGGGCACCGAGCGCGTCGAGGAAACGCTCGGCAAACTGTTCCCGCACGCCATCGTCCGCCGGATGGATTCAGACACCTTGAAGCGCAAGGAAGATTACCGCCGCATTCTCGGCGACTTTAAAACCGGCAAGATAGATATTCTGGTCGGCACCCAGATGATCGCCAAGGGATTGCACTTTGAAAACGTGACGCTCGTCGGCGTCATCTATGCCGACTTGGGCCTGCACATGCCGGACTTCCGCGCCGGCGAACGCACCTTCCAACTCCTCACGCAAGTCGCGGGCCGGGCGGGACGCGGCGAGGTGGAGGGCGAAGTGTTCGTGCAAGCCTTCACCCCGTTTCATTCCGCCATCCAATACGCCCGCAAGCATGACTTCGAGGGGTTCTACGAAGAGGAAATTGAATTCCGCAAGCAACTCCAATATCCGCCGTGGAGCCGCGTCGCGCTGCTGACGCTCAAAGGGCGCAACGAGGAAAAGGTGCAATTCCACATCGCCCATCTGCGCAAGAACGTGGAGCAACGGACCGCGGGTTGGAAAGACCTGATCATTGCCGGTCCCGCCGCCGCGCCGCTGGCGCGCGCGGAGACGTTCTATCGTTACCAACTCATGCTGCGCACGCCCCGAATGCCGCAGTTGAGCAAGGAACTTGCCCGGTTGCTCCAGGAAACCAATCTCCCGGAGGATGTCACCCTGGCGGTGGATATTGACCCGGTGAACCTGATGTAAGGCCTACTGCGGCAGCGGCGGCGGCGCGGCGGAAACCGGCTCCACAAACACCGCCGTCCCGTAGCACAACACTTCCGTGATGCCCGCGCCAATTTCCGTGCCGTCATAGCGCACGCCCACCACGGCATTGGCGCCCAACTCCCCCGCGTGCGTCAACATTTGGCTGAAGGCGTCCGCCCGCGTCTGTTCGCACAGCGTCGTGTAGATGGAAATATTCCCGCCGAAGATGGTTTGCAGGCTCGCGACAAAGTTCCCCACCACGGAGCGGGAGCGGACCACGATGCCGCGCACGACGCCGAATGATTTGGTGACCCGGTAACCGGGCAGTTCGAACGTGGTCGTCGTCAATGGATGTGTTTGGCTCAAGCTCATGGCCGTGGATTAAACGCCAATCTCCGGCGGATTGAAAGCACAAATGATCCATGGTGAAGCAGCGCACGTCATCGTCCGATTAAGGTGATACCGCGAACTTCTCACTGCGTCTTCTTCAACGCAAACGTCAGCCGCACTTCGCCGAGCAGCTTGCGGATTTGCTCGAACGTCCGCCAATCCAGCAAATCGCGCTCCTCCAGCCGGGTGATCAAGTCCATTAGTGGCGGATTATCCAGCACCGGGCTCAGCGTGAGGGGCGCGTATCCCGGCACTTCCGCGCGCAAGCGCAGCGTCCCGGCGATCTTCAAAACACCTTCGCCGGTGGGCAGCGCATGGCTCTGCTCCGGGCGCGGCACGGGGCCGAGATAAGCGAGTTCAGTCACCGCACCGGGCAACAAATGCTTATCCCCGGCATCCTCCAGGCGCAGCGTAATCCGCGCCGGAACGGGAGCCGGAGGTGCATAATCGGCGGCCTCGAAGTAAAACGCGCCCGAAACGGCCCGCTGCCGCGGGTCGCGCCCCGTCAACCGCACGCAATACCACGCGGTCTCGGCCTCCTGCACCATCCAATTGGTGCGAAACGAACTGGTCCCCGGCGCGAACTGGCAGAGCTGGTGCGGTTGCCCGTTGCGCAAGAGTTCGAGCTGCCGCAGCCCGTTCGTATCCGCCCCCGAGGCCCAGACCTCGATTTGCAACGCATGCGCCTTGCCATCGGCGGGGCGGGCAGTGCCGGGCGGCTGGCCATCCAGCAGCGGGATCATCAACGGCCCCGTGGTCACCAGGTTCTGCCCCGCCGCCAACCCTTTGGCCAGCGCGGCCAACGTGAACTTCCCCTCCAGAAACGTATACGTGCGCGCCGATCCGGGAGTCGCGCCACCGGAACGGTCGAAGCACGAATCCGACGAACCCGTCGGGGCCACGCGATAACCATGGTTCAGCAACAGCCCCCACAACTCAAACGCTTTCGCATTGAACTCAAGTTCCCCCGCCGAAGTCATCACATCCAACCCGTCATACGTGGGCCCCAACAACGTATCCAGCGGCAATTCCACCGCCATGTTCGAAACGCGCATCGCCTTCACGGCGGGATACCCACCCTGCCCGCCCCACGGCCCCATCCACCAGCGGAGCGGGTGTGAATACGCCACCACGCCGCCCTGCGCGTGAATCAACCGGTGCGATTCAAAATTCGCATACGTCGGTTTATCCGACTCATAATCCGCAGCGCTCGCCGCCAACAACAGCTCGATGACATTCGCGCCATCCGGCCGGCGTCCGCCCGTATTCACCGACCAGCAATGCCCCAGACAACGCCCCGCGTCCCCGCGATAATAATTCTTCGGCGCCTCGACATTCCAGGTCAACACACAATCCGGCTGCGAGCGCGGCGTCAACTCGGCAGCCAATCGTTCCGGCGTGGGATGATCCAGCGTCCACGTATGCGCCAGACTGAAGTAATGCAGATCCGCCGCCCGCACCGCCAGCGCCACCTCCTCGAACGTGACGGGCAGCGTGCGTTCACCATGAATCATGTGCGAGTGGCTATCCCCCGCAAACCAACCGCGCTGGCGCATATCCACCACCCGTTCCAGCGTGAGGCCAATCTCCCGTTGCTCGTCCGGCGCGAGTTCCAACTCCTGCTCCACCGCCCGGTATTCATGCCCCCGGCTGATCCGCAACCGCACCCGGCCCGCCGGCAGCTCCCGCGTAAACTTCCCCGCGCAGAAAAAACCGGTCTTGCACGCCGCCTGCTCCAGAGCCAGCTTCCCCTGGGCATCCCACAACGCCACCACACACGCGACCGGTTCGCCGCTCTGCGCCTCCCGGATCACCGCCCGCAACGTCGCTGAATCCGCGGCGCGCGCCGACCCCAGCGCCCCGACCAGCAGCAACATCCACGCCCCGGACCATGCATTCGTCCGGTTCCACGAAACACCATCGCTATCCATGCCAGAGTTCACAAGAAATGAATTTAAACGCATTCCCTCGCGCTGCACAGATTAATTGCGGCATTCACCGGCTTCAACACGCGCCAGGCAACTCATCATCCGCACAGGATGCCAGATAGCTAGCCGGAGCGTCATGAGGGGAACGGGGCATGACCTCCGGAACACCGTCCCATAAAACCTAACGCATCCCTCCAGGATGCTTCGGCGCGACAACGTTTACCGGTGGTCAGGCGCCCTCGTACCGCAGACTTCCAAGTCTGCTGTGTCGCGGATTTCCAATCCGCAGACCTTCATGCCTTCCCCACGGTTGGCGATTTCCCAGCGTCTGCCGACTGGGAAGTCGGCGATACAGCAGGTTGGAAACCTGCGGCACGTTTCGCGGCATGATTTCCCTACGGCTACTTTGTTCTTCCGCCTTCTGGCGGCGGTCTTTCCCGTTACACCCGCCGCATCAGCAGGATCATTTGATTGATGGTGTTCAGGATGGTGCCGACTTCCCATTGGGTCGGGGGATCGCTCACCACAAAGTCCAAGGTCGCCACAGAATTGGTGTTGGCGATGAGGTTGGCGATGAGGTTGGCGATGGCATCGGCCAAATTCTGCGCGCTAATCTCGCCCATCGGGCCTTGTTGGCCGGGCTGGCCGTCCGCTCCGGGCGGGCCTTGCGGCCCCGGCGGTCCGGCGGGGATGGCATCAATGCGGGCGCTGAGCAGATCAATCAGGGCCTTGAGGGCGTTGAGTTGGGCGCGCAGTTCCGCCGCCGTGGCGTACGACGCATTGGCGGGTTTGGTGGGGTCAAAAGCCATAAAACAAAGTATTAAGTATTAAGGATTAAGGATAAAAAACAGCACCGGAGGCGCGGGAGATTGTTTCACCAGCCGTCATGGCCATGGGCGGGGGGCTTTAAGTAAGCAATCCGTGGCCCATGGGCATGGGGTGGCGTTTATTTCCCGCGTGTCCGGCGGCGGGCGTCATAGGACGTTGGTCAGGGCGGGGTCGCTCCACGCGCCCTCGTAATCGCCCTTGATGCCGCGCACGCGCACCCAGAGTTTGGGCGTGGCGGACAGGCCTTTGATGAGGTTGCGGGATTTGGTGGAGGTGAGGCGATGCGTCCAGCTCGTCTCGGTGATGGGGTCGGGGCTGGTGTCGAATTCGTAGCTCGCGGCGTTCGTGTCACGTTTGTGGGTGACGCGGACTTCGCCCGCTTTCTTGGTGGCCTCGGCATAGACATCAATGATCTGCTCGGGCATGGGCTTGTTGGTGGGGGCGCTGACAATTTCAAAGGTGGTGCTGGCGATTTTCGCCGCGTCCCCGCCGGTGACATCCTCGACTTTGGTGCCCAGCAATTTCCAGACGAGCAGCATTTCCTTCAGCAACCGGTCGCGCTCGATGCGCGCCTCCTTGAGTTGACTTTCGAGCGCCATTACATGGTCCACGCTGTCCTTGGCCAAGTCGTACGCCGTCTGCACCGCGGTCACCTGGGTGGTGACACCGGGGACGTTGGGGTTGTTCGTGCAGCCATCAATGGTGCCTTTGACCTTGGTGAGCTGTTCACCGGGTTTGAGCCCGCGCGTATTGTATTTAATTTGAGCCATAATGATGTTGGTTAGGTCTGTCACAGCACCATCCGCGTAGCGCAGATATGGGGTGTCCCACCGCTGATAATTATCCAGTTTAAGTATCATCATAGTGCCATTCAGATTACAAAAACCACACTACTACAATTCAGATTACAAAAACCACACTACTACAATATGGTTTTTTTGTCAACGCATGTATGTACGATTTTAGTTGCATTAATAATGTTCATTAAAGGACGGAATATTCCTCTTACAAAATGACTAAACCGATAAGAAAAGTAGGATATGTGGTTCGCATGGCTCTTTTTGCGCGTTGCACAACGCGATTTGTCCTTTGCATAACGCGTTATGCGCAGAACATAAAGCTCTGTGCGCTTAGCATAACGCCTTATGCGCATGACATAACGCTCTTTGCAACGCGCATAACGCGATATGCGCCGAACATAAGGCTCTATGCGCTTAACATAACGCCTTATGCGCATGACATAAGACCTTTTGCAACGCGCATAACGCGTTATGCGGGCTGCAAATTGCGTTATGCAACGCGCAAAATCGCTTTTGCAACGGACAAATCGGGCCATGCGCGGCGCAAAACCGGCTGTTTAACAGGCAGTTAGCGATGTGCCGTGCGCAAACCGGGCATTTCTGGTGGCAGAAAGCGATTTGTCCCAGGCAGGCGGCGGCGGGTGAACCGCAAGATTGGGCGCAACCCCCGCAATGTTGCTGAATCTTACACCCGGAACAAATTGACGCGGATGTTTTACGGGTTGGTGACGAAGGTGTGGACGCAGGCGGTCTGAAAAAAACAATCGGGCAATCCGACAATGATTTTGGTAACTGGCCATGGGGGAATCGGGATTTCCAAAACAGGCATTGGGCAATCCAATTTGGATTGAGTAACTCAAATAGCCGAGAAGACACGATACATCCAACGATAATTGAGAAAGACAAGCAGTGCCACGCCGGCGAGCAAGAGTATTAGCCATAACGCAGAACTTCGCGATGGTCCGCAGTCCAGCCAAAGAAAGAACAGCAAGCCGGATAGGAGTACAGGTGTGGCTAATAAAACAGAGGCGGCGAGACCGGCGTCACCCGGAAGTACACCTTTCTCGGCAAGGATGATGAACATCAAACTGAATACGCTGTATAACCCGATAATTATGCTGCCGAGCTTTGCGAAAGTGCGGGGTGTTCTGGATGGTTCTGGGTTCATTCTGTTCAGTCAGTTTCCAATCAACAATACCGGGAGCCATGACATTGGATACACTCTGGGTGAACGATTAAAACATCGGCATAATCGCACACTTTCCCTTTTCCCCAACGCCCCGCACGTTATTTCCAGATTCTCGGCGAACATGGGATGAGCCTATCCCACTTTGGGAAATGCATCAAGGATTTTGGGGCTGGCCATGGGGGAATCGGGTTCCGGCACCTCGCCACCACACCCGAAAAGTTTGCAGAGGTAGCCGATTTAATCATTCTAGCCCACAAAAAAGAAAAGTAGCATCCGAATATTCACAAGAACGACAAGCAAGGAAGCGACCCACAATACAGGCCTGACCAAAATCATGGCCGCAGAGGTCTTATGCTCTAGCTGCAAACGAGACAGGGCGTAAAAACCGGCCCCCACTGCCGCGAAGAAAAACGACATAAGCGGAGCGATCAGAAAGTCTACGTTATCGAACGTGTCCCGACCGTACCCCACTACTAAATTGAGTATCACGGTTCCGCTTACGCATACGGCACTGTAGCAGACCCACCGTAATGCTACTGAAAGCGTGAAGGTCATAAAAATGTGATGCTGCCCAATTGTATGTTATTCCCAACCCGAACGGCCAGTGGTCTCGACACTTTCCCTTTTCCCCAACGCCCCGCACGTTATTTCCAAATTCTCGGCGAACATGGGGTGAGCCTATCCCACTTTGGGGAATGCATCAAGGATTTTGGGGCCTGGCGGCGCTCCACGGCGGCGGCGAGGCCGAACGGAATGGGTGGCGGGCGGATAGGTGTGCGGCGCAAATATCGTGGTGCGTGGGATTTTGACGGTGGGGAGATTCCCAGAGTTTCATACCCCCTCACCTCTTTCCTCTCCCTTGGGGAGAGGAGGTCCGTTCTGCGGCTGAGGGAGCGAATGATGGGCTGTTTGCAGGTCTTCGGCGTCTGGCGCAGAATTCGTCCGCGGCGGGAGCGCACGAATGACATTGGGAATATCAAAACGCGGCGAGCGTCATTCCCTCTCCCCGAGGGAGAGGGTTAGGGTGAGGGGGTACGGAACCGTATGCCGTCACCGACGGTTAAGATTGCGCGGCGGAACTTCGGCGAGGCAATGGGTTTTGGCGGTGGAGAAATTCCCAGAGTTTCATACCCCCTCACCTCGTTCCTCTCCCTTGGGGAGAGGAGGTCCGTTCTGCGGCTGAGGGAGCGAATGATGGGCTGTTTGCAGGTCTTTGACGTCTGGCGCAGAATTCGTCCGCGGCGGGAGCGCATGAATGACATTGGAAATATCAAAACGCGGAGAGCGTCATTCCCTCTCCCAGAGGGGGTACGGAACTCTCAAATTCGGAATGCGGATTGCGGAATGCGGAATGGAGGTCCGCCGACTGTTAGGGCGGTAAATTATGGCTGGCGGGTTGAAATCCAAAACGGCGTCGCGGCCCCTTTGCCCCACCTTGCCGCCGTACTCCAAAAGTGTCGGCGCGTGCATTTGCTCTGCGCCGCAGGCCGGGTGAGGGGTGGTTCCCCGGTGATCCTCCGCAACCCTTAACGCGACGCCGGCAAGGGAAACGGCGGCAATTCCGCAATCCGAAATCCGCATTCCGCATTCCAAAGCGGCGTCGCGGCCCCCATCACCCCGCCTTGCCGCCGCACTCCAAAAGGAGGCGGTTGCTGCGTTTCCCTTGGGCGCGGGATTCATGCCACGCGTTGCACCGAGGGCATGGACAGGCGCGCCGGGTTGACTTATAGTCGGCGCGTGTCGGGCGCCAATCCATCAGAGTTTGCGTTGAGCACGCCGTTGAATAGGCTGTATGGCGTGGGCGCGGAGCGTTGCGCGCAATTGGCCCGGCTGGGACTTCTCACGTTGGAGGATTTGTTTTTGCACGCTCCCCGGCGGTATGAGGATCGCCGGCATTGCACGCCGATCGCGGATTTGCAGGCGGATGAATGCGCGGTGGTGCGCGGCACGATTGTCGCGTGCGGGGTGAAGTATTGGAGCAAACGCACGCGTTCGCTGTTTGAATTGGTGCTGGAGGATGGCACGCGGCGGCTGCATTGCCAGTGGTATAATTGTGATTTCCTGGAACGGGTGTACGCGCGGGGGCAGGAGCTGGCGGTGTACGGCAAAGTCTCCGGGGTGCGCCCGTTCACGATGCGGCATCCGGAGGTGGAAATCCTTGATCCGGGGGAAGAGCCGTCGCTGCACATGAACCGGATTGTTCCGGTGTATCCACTGACGGAGGGTTTGCCGCAACGCTGGCTGCGGTCCCTGGTCTGGCGCAATTTGCAGGCGTTTGGGCGGCTAATTGTGGAGCCGCATCCCGGCAGTCTGCCCGAAGGTTTTGTTTCGCGCCTGGAAGCGGTGCGGCGGCTGCAGTTCCCGGACACGTTGGCGGAGCCGGATACCGCGCGGCGCCGGCTGGCGTTCGATGAGTTCCTGGAACTGCAACTGCGGATGTTGACGCGCCGGAGGAATTTGCAGGCGAACGCGCCCGGCCTGGTGTGCCGCGGGGATAATCGGTGGATCAAGCCGTTCCTGGGCGGGTTGAGTTTCAAGCTGACGGAGGCGCAGACGCGGGTGCTGCGGGAAATCCGGGCGGATCTGGGCGGACCGCATCCCATGCGCCGGTTATTGCAGGGGGATGTGGGTTCCGGCAAAACCGTGGTGGCCGCCTGCGCGGCGTTGATGGCGTTGGAAAGCGGTTGCAGCGTCGCGTTGATGGCGCCGACGGAGATTCTCGCGGAACAGCATTGGCGCAATTTCCAACGGTGGTTCGACGCGCTGGGGATCACGGTGCATTTGCGCACCGGCAGCCGGAAAACGGAAACGGAATGCGGGCCAACGGCGCGGTCGGCGGCACCCGCGTTGTATGTGGGCACGCACGCGCTCATTACCGAGGGGGTTGAGCTGGAGAATCTCGGGCTGGTGATCATTGATGAGCAGCACAAGTTCGGCGTCACGCAGCGGGAGGCGCTGGTGCGCAAGGGAATTTACCCGCATCTGCTGGTCATGACCGCCACGCCCATCCCGCGCACGCTGGGGCTGACGTTATACGGCGATTTGGATGTGTCAGTAATTGACGAATTGCCCATGGGCCGCGGTGTGATCAAGACATTTGTGCGCACGCCCGACACCTTGCCGAAAGTGTGGGAGTTCATCCGGCAAAAGCTCGCCACCGGACGCCAGGCTTACGTGGTGTATCCCAGGGTGGAGGAAGGGGATTTGAAATCGGGCGCCAAAGCGGTGCGGGAAGAGTACGAAACGTTGGTGCGGGTGCTGGCACCGTGGAAGGTGGGGCTGCTATACGGGCGGCTGCGGCCCGAAGAGAAGGAAAAGGTGATGGCCGACTTCCGCGCCAACCAGGTGCAGGTGCTGTTGGCCACCAGCGTGATCGAAGTGGGGGTGGACGTGCCCAATGCCACGATGATGCTTGTCGAAAACGCCGAGCAATTCGGGCTGGCGCAATTGCATCAGTTGCGCGGGCGCATCGGACGCGGCGCGCACGATTCGTATTGTATCCTCGTGGCCTCCCGCGCGACGGATGCCGCCCTGGCCCGGCTGCGTGTGCTGGCGGATACCACCGATGGCTTCCGCATAGCCGAGGCTGATCTGGCGTTACGCGGCCCCGGCGAGCTGCTCGGACAGGAACAAAGCGGCGTGCCCACGTTTAAATTCGGCGATCTCCGACGGGATCTGCCGCTGATTGAACTTGCGCGCGAAACTGCGAAACGAATCCTCACCGCCTGAGCGGCGGTTTACAGCGTAATTTGCTCCGCCAACTCTTCCGCCGGGTAGGTCCAGATTTCAGCCAGGGTGGGATGATAATGCGGCACGGCTGTCAACTCATGCACCGTCATGCGTTTGTACATCGCGACAACAATTTCGTGGATGAGTTCGCCCCCCTGCGGCCCCACGCAGGTGCCGCCGAGGATTTCGCCGGTGGTCGGATTGGCAAGCAACTTCACAAAGCCATCCTTGGCCTCCATGAGCAGTGACTTG
Organism: Verrucomicrobiota bacterium; assembly: GCA_037139415.1. Lineage (NCBI taxonomy): Bacteria > Pseudomonadati > Verrucomicrobiota > Verrucomicrobiota bacterium. The sequence goes on from JBAXGN010000008.1 coordinate 56,130, forward strand.
CCGTGATCGTTGAACGGATACTTGGCCGCCAGATACGGCACCCTCTGCGCCTGGGCGGCTTTCTCCGTTAAACCCACCTGGGCGACTTGTGGTTCGGTGAACACCACGCTGACGAGCAACCGGTAGTCGCTTTGGCGCGGCTTGGCCGGTTGAATGATATTGTGTACCGCGATTTCGCCCTGCTGAATGGCAATATGCACAATCTCATGGGGACCCGTGCAATCCCCGGCGGCAAAAATATGGGGTGCACTGGTGCGCATCTGCGCATCAGTCACGATCCTGCCGCCCGCAACGGACACTCCGGCAGCGGCCAAGTTCAAGCCGGCGATGTTCGGCGCCCGGCCTTGCGCGAACAGGATTTCCTCGGCCGCAACGCGCACCGTTTGCCCGCGATGCTGAAAGAGAATCTCCTTGAGATTTCCGCAACGCCGCGCCCCGGTGAGTTGGGTGCCGGTGTACAACTCGATCCCCTCACGCCGGAAAACCGTTTCCAAATCCGTGGCGGCATCAGTGTCGAATTCCTTGAGCAGATGCTCGCTGCGCTGCACCAGCGTCACCTTCACATCGAACCGGGATAAGAACTGCGCCATCTCGACGGCCACCGCACCGCCACCCAAAACAATGAGCGAGCGGGGAAGCTGTTTGAGCGCCAGCACATCATCGCTGGTCAGGTACCCGAGATTGTTCAACGCCGGCAACGCGGGCGGCGCAACCACCGAACCGGTGGCGATCACAAAGTGCCTGGCTTTGATGGTTTGCCCGTCCTTGAGTTCCAACGTGTGCGGATCGGTGAACCGGGCCTGAGCGCGGAGAAACGTGAATTTGCCCGAAGCCAATTGTTGCCGCCGATACTCGGCGAACTCCTGGATCATCGCGTCTTTGCGCGCCATCACCCGGGCAAAATTGAAGCTGGCATCCTCGACGCGCAGCCCCCACGTGGCGGCGTTCCGGCAAAGGTGAAGCACTTCCGACGCGTACAGCAACGCCTTGCTGGGCATGCACCCGCGCAGGATACAGAGCCCACCCACTTCGGCCCCACCCTCCAAAATCACGGTGCGCAACCCGGCCGCCACACCGGTGCGGGTGGCAGCATAACCCGCGCTGCCGCCCCCAATCACTGCCAGATCATACATTTCATTCGGTTCACTCATGAGTCAAAGCATGCGCAACGATGACGATAATGACAAGTGAGTTTGTGAATGGGCACAGGCATGGAATTCGTCCATTCCAACTCTTTGGCAAAATATGAATGGCCGGACAAATTTACTGGCCATTTCCCGTAATGGACCATACCTTTGCCCAAGTAATGAATGCTGTAGCCGTCGAATTTGCAGAAGTATATGCCGGTCTGGCTCAAGCGCATGGTTTGGTCCGCGACGAGGGCGATTGCTTATGTGTGGAATACCAGGTTCAGGATGGCTTCGTGGGAGCGATCAAGAGCCGCGTCAAGCAAGTGCGCATTCCGTTGAGCGAGTTGGCTCACGTGCGCCTGCATCAATCGGCCTTTGCCCGCTGGTTCAGGCTGGGCGGTAACTTGATCGTCCAAGCCAATGGACTCGATTTTTTCAAAGATACTCCGGGCGCATCCCAAGGGCGTTTGAGTTTGCACGTCGCCAACCGAGACATGCCTGAAGCGCAACAGTTGGTGTCTGATCTAATGCAGGTTGGACGCCTCACCAGCGCTCCGCCGCGTATTGCCAAGTAAACGGACCGCCACGGACGGATCCCAAACACTATTCCACCAAGGCCGGTCAAAGACCCAAAGAGGCGGCAACCGAAGGATAAACAATGAATTCCGTTCGTTTACAAGTCGCGGAATGACTTGTACAATACGCGCGCATGAAAGGTCCCTCCGCCATTTCGATCAACCGGGCCAGTTACTTGGCCTTCATCACCGCGTTCGTGATCCTCGCGACACAGGTTTTGGCCGCCCGGATCATTTCGGCCAAGTTGCTCAACAACTACGCCTTTTTCGTCATCTCGCTGACCATGCTGGGGTTTGCATTTTCCGGAGTGGTTTTAAGCCGATGGTTGCCACGCTTGGCAGCACGCTTTAACGAGACCATCAGTTGGTGTTCCGGCTTGTTCGTGCTCTCAACACTGGTGGTGACCTGGCTTTTCTATCATGCGGGCACTGGCTCTCAGAAGTTTGCCACGCGCGGCGAGTTTGCGGCCTCGTTTCTGAGCCTCATGCCGTTTGCCTTGCTGTATACCGTCCCCTTTGCGTTCGGCGGATTTATTCTGGGTCTGTTGCTTGCCATGCCGGAATTGCCCGCCCGCCGGATTTATTGTTTTGACCTGATTGGTTCCGCGTGCGGTGCGCTCAGTGTGCTGCTGGCCATCAGCGGGTGGGGAGTGGAGAACAGCCTGCTGGCAGTATGCGGGGTGCAATGGGTCGGCAGTCTGTTGCTGGCACCGCCAAACGGGCGTGGTGCCCGCCTCGTGGCAGGCGTGGCGTTAATCGGCATCGCCGGAGCCGCTGTTTGCGGCAATTCCTTTTTTACCATGCGCAACCGGGATGATTCGATTCTCGGCAACACGGAAAAAGCCACAACGGGGTTCGTCCTTGAGCATACCGCGTGGGATCCCGTGGCCCGAATCGAAGTGACACGCATCCCGCCGCCCAACCCTCAGGAAATGCCTTATCCGACCTTGATCGGGGATAACCAGGCATTTCTCGGGCGCTTTAAAAAAGTCATCACCCAAAACAACTTTGCCTTCACCTACGCCGTGGACTATGACGGGAACAAACAGTCATTGGCAGGCATTGAGCAAACGATCTACTCGGCAGCGTATCAGGCCACTTCCATATCGAAACCCCGAGTTGCCATCATTGGGGTGGGCGGGGGATTTGATGTGCTGACAGCACTGTATTTTGATGCCGCCGAAGTGACGGCGGTGGAGATCAACGCCGCAACCGTACACCTCCTGAAGGAAACGTATCACGAGTATTTCAAGGCTTGGGTTGAGGATCCCAGAGTACATCTGGTGCAGGCGGAAGGGCGGCATTATTTGTCTTCCCACCCGCAAAAGTTCGACATTCTGCAATTGTCGGGAGTGGACTCCTATAGCGGAACACCGGGGGCGGCGAATGTGTTTTCAGAGAATTTTCTTTATACCGCCGAGGCGTTTGACCTTTACCTGTCCCGGCTAACCGACGCCGGCATGTTGAATATGATGCGCATGGAACACCGACCGCCACGGGAGATGTTGCGCGCGCTGGCCACCGCCGTGGCCGCCCTGCGCCGCAATGGTGTCACCAACCCCGCAAAACACATCATCATGCTCACGGCCACGGCAGGCAATTTCACTTCGATGCTGGTCAAAAAGACGCCCTTTGAGCCAGCCGAGGAACAGCGGATCATGGCTTGGGCGGCGACCAACAAATTTTTGAAGGCGACCGCCGCCCCGCGCTGGAACACTCCCGAAAAAAACTTCTATCAGCAATTCCTATCCTTGAATGATCCAGACGCGGAAGACGCTTACTTTGCGATGTGTCCGTTTAACGTTGTTCCCGCAACGGATGACAAGCCCTTTTTCTTCCGTTTTTCATATTGGCGGCATCTTTGGGCGCAAACCCCGTTGATCCGCGCCACCGTGCCGGCATTGGAAATCAGTGTGCTCATCCTGGGCGTTTTTATCGCCGCCGCCGCCTTGGTTTGCGTTTGGCTGCCGTTGCGGTTGATGGGAGAAACGTCGGGGGGGCAAGTGGTTCGCTGGCGGTACGGCCTCATTTTTGCCGGCACGGCCATCGGTTATATGGCCATTGAAATCGCCCTGTTGCAAAAGTTTGGCCTTTTCCTGGGCCATCCCAATTACGCCTTGTCCGTCGTATTGGCCGTACTGCTGCTGGCCACGGGCATCGGCTCGCTTTTATCGCGGGAGATCGTCCAAAGGCTGGGTAATTTAAGGATGGTGAGTTTTGTCCTGGCAGTATGTGTATTGGTCGAACAGCTTTTGGTGCTGCCGCATTTGTTGACGTGGGTGGCGCTGCCATTTGCCCTGCGTGCCGGGATGGTGAGTCTCCTGGTGTTGCCCCTGGGCATATTGATGGGAACGTTCGTGCCAACCGCATTGGAACATTTGAAAAATTCCGGCCATGCGCGGCTGGTTCCCTGGGCCTGGGGTATCAATGGAATTTTTTCCGTACTGGCTCCCGTGGCAAGCGTCGCCTTGTCGGTGACCTATGGCATCAGTCTGCTGCTGCTGTCAGCCATTCCGATTTACTTGATGGCAGGCATGGTTTTTTCCACCGGAAATACTTGGGAAAAGTCGGGCAAAGACCCAGGCAGATGCTAACCGAAGATCGCCGGTTCAGACCCGTTTTTTCATGATGTCCACCGCGTTTTGAACGGCGACTGGCACCTCGGCCAGATTGATGGTGGTGCCGCTGTCAGCCGCCCCATCCATCAGGGCACTCATGACAACTTCGGCGCGTTGGATGGCCGCACTCATGTCCTGAAGCATCACCGCTGACTCCTTATCCTCAACCACCGCGGGTTGTTTGGAAAGGTAGCTGATCCCCATGGCCAGGATTGCCAGCGGATTACGGACTTCATGCGCCACGGCAACGGCCAGACGGGCAAGCGATTCGATTTTGGCATAATCAATCAGGCGTTGCTGGGCTTCATGGAGTTGCTCGTGGGTAGCTTGTAATTGCGCCAGGGTTTCCTCCAAATGAAGTTTTTTCGACGCCAGGTCCGCATTCGCCCCTTGTAGCGCCGCCTCGGTTTCCTTCAGGGCGGTGATGTCTTTGGAAATGCCGCACGTACCCAGCAACTCCCCAGCATGATCGTTCAGGGGGATTTTGGCCACCAGCGCCCAACCGGTGCGCCCGTCCAAGTGAAGTTTCCGCTCAACTTTTCCGATCATGGGCTGCCCCGTGCTCATAACGCGCTGTTCATCCGCCCAAGTGACCTTGGCCAGTTCGGGTACGAAAAAATCAAAGTCCGTTTTGCCAATCACTTCCCCCGGAGTGGTCGCCCCCAAGAATTGCGCCTCGGCTCGGCTGACCCGGATAAAGCGGCCTTCGCGATCCTTGAAATAGACCCGATCCGGGATGTGATCCAACAGGCAGGTCAAAAGATCGTGGTCTGATTGCAGGTTTGTCAGGGTGGTGGTTGGAGGATTTTCCATGGTCGGTTAATCGAACATCAGTTTGGTTGGTGCCAGACAGATTTGCCCTTTCAATACCACCACCCGCGTCACCCGACGCGATCCGGTCCCGAAGCATAGCTTTTGGCCAAGGCTCATGATGCTTATGGTAGTATTCCTGAATGCGCAGTCAAATGCCTTTTTGACCAGATTATCAATGGGTCATGTGATCGCCATCGAAGTGGAATTCATTCGAGAGCACACACCCACTGCCGTCACCCCAAAGACAACTGAAGGGATTGAACAAAAATATTCACGCCATTGATTCAATAGTGCGTTTACGGCGATCTCGCGTTGCAAAATTTTGTATTGGCAGCTTGGCAAGCACTCTCCCAAATGGTACGCTAGCCTTGGAATAAATAGCTCAGGCAGACTATAATCCGTCTGATAAAATATGACACAACCGCAAAACAACCCGTTACGCGTGCTTATCGTGGAAGATTGCGAATCCAGCGCGCAAATGATTCTACTACTGCTACAACATGCCGGTTACCTGCCAACTTCCCGGCGGGTCGAGACAGCCGCAGCGATGCGAAAGGCCCTGCAGCAGGAACTATGGGACTTGATTATTTCCGATCATAAGATGCCCGAATTTGACGCGGCGGGTGCGCTCCAAGTGTACAAGGAAAGCAAACTCGACATCCCGTTCATCATTGTCTCCGGCATGATAGGGGAAGCGTTCGCGGTGTCCATGATGAAAAACGGGGCGCATGATTACATCTTAAAGCCCAACCTGCATCGGCTGGTTCCCTCCATTCAGCGGGAGTTGCGGGAGGCGGCTATTCGCCGGGAATTGAAGCGGGCAAACCAAACCAAACGGCATCTCGAATTCGGCGCCTTCCTTAGGGCGGCCCATTCCATTATCGGCCTCACCTCCCGGGAGGAAATCTGGAATCACCTGGCTCAATTGATCGGCCAATTCTTCAAAGTGAGTTGGGTCGCTTCCGCTGAACCCGGTGGCGCTTCAGGCATCGTCATCACTTCCTGTACGCAACCGGAAAAGGATTTCCCGGACAAGTTGCTTCAGAACAACAACCGCCAGATCATTGCCGGGGTCCTGGAGTACGGTGAGTTGATGTCACTGGAGATTCAGACGCCTGAGCCTTGGCATACTGCGTTTCTGCCAGCCAAGGTGGGACCACAAGTGAGTGCAGTCCTGTTGGTAGCGCACCAAAACGAGGCCGATTTGACTCCGGAGTTACTCGATATTTACCAGACGGCAGCCAATCTTGCCGGCACGGCCTTTGAACTAATCCGGCATCGCCACCACCTGGAGGAGTTGGTCCAGACACGAACATCCGAGCTAACGGCCAACAACCACCGGCTCCAGGACGAAATATCCGAGCGTCAACAGGCGGAGCAAGCCTTGCGGGAAAGTGAAAAGAAGTTTCGCATCGTGGCCGACAACACGTATGACTGGGAGTTCTGGATCAGTCCAGATAATCACTTCATCTATTGTTCCCCCTCCTGTGCTCGCATCACCGGGTATCCGGCCCAGGCCTTTCTGGACGATCCAGGTTTGCAAACCCGCATCATTTTTCCGGAGGACCAACGGTTGTTTATAGAATATCAGGCGCACACGCTTCAAACCAGGCAGCACAACGAGTTGGATTTCCGGATCGTGAGAGCCGATGACGCCGTGCGGCAGATTCGCCATTCCTGCCAGCCGGTCTTTGATCAGGACGGGGTCTTTTTGGGAATCCGCGGCACCAATCGCGATATTACCGAGCGACGGCTGGTCACCGAGGCCCTGCGACAGAGCGAAGAGAAATTCCGGATGCTGTTCGACGGCGCGCCGGATCCCATTCTGCTGGTTAATGATCAAAACCAATTTGTGGACTGCAACGCGGCGGCCATAAAATTTCTAGGGGCCGCCACCAAGGCAGAGTTGCTGGGTTGTCCGCCCGTAACGTTCTCTCCCGAGCGCCAGCCCGATGGCGAACTGTCGAGTGCAAAGGCCGAGCGTTTTTCGCAGATGGTGTTCGCCGAAGGAAGCCACTGTTATGAATGGGTTCATCGGCGGTTGGACGGCGTGGAATGTACCGTGGAAGTTTCCATGAGCGTCATCTCGATGGGGAATCAAAAACTCAAATTGGTCCATTGGCGGGACATTACCGAACGCAAACGCATGGAACTGGAATTGGCCCAAGCGCGCGACATCGCTGTGCAATCCGCACGCCTCAAAGCAGAATTTCTGGCCAACATGAGTCATGAAATCCGCACTCCCATGAATGGGGTCATCGGCATGGCCAGCCTGCTGCTCGATACCCCGCTGACCGATCAGCAGCGGCATTATCTGGAAACCCTCCGGCAAAGTGGCGAGTCATTGCTTACCATTATCAACGACATTCTCGATTTTTCCAAAATCGAGGCCCGAAAACTCGTTTTTGAGGTGCTTGATTTTAACCTGCAGGAAGTCGTCGAGCAGACGCTGGAAGTCGTAGCGGAGCGTGCCCATGCAAAAAAGCTGGAGTTGGCAGGCGTGGTGCTGCCGGATGTGCCCACCCGCTTGCGCGGCGATCCAGGCCGACTGCGGCAAATCCTTTTGAATCTCACCAGTAATGCCGTCAAATTCACCAAACAAGGCGAAATCGCCGTTCGGGTGTCCAAGACCGATGAATCCGATACGAAAGTGGTCCTGCGGATCGAAGTCAGGGATACCGGGGTTGGCATCGCACCCGCCGCCCAAAATGCCATCTTCCAGGCGTTTACCCAAGCGGACGGTTCCACCACGCGCAAATATGGCGGCAGCGGTTTGGGGTTGGCTATTTGCAAACAATTGGTGGAAATGATGCATGGCCTGATTGGGGTGGACAGCACTCCGGGCCGGGGTTCCACCTTCTGGTTCACCGCGCATCTGGAAAAACAACCGAGGCAAAAGGAACAACCGGTAAAAGGTACTCCGGACCTGACGCATGTGCGGCTCCTGATTGTGGATGACAACGCCACGAACCGGGAAATCCTGGAACATCATGCCAATGCCTGGAAAATGCGTCACGCCAGCGCCACCAGCGGCGCCGAGGCGTTGCACCTGCTGCGGGGAACCCTCCCCGATCCATTTGACTTGGCCATTCTGGACATGCAAATGCCAGAGATGGACGGTCTCACACTGGCCCGACTCATCAAGGCGGATCCTCGAATCGCCCACACCCGACTGGTCATCCTCTCCTCCATTGGCCAGAAGATGGATGCTGAAGCATTGCGCGCGTCCGGCATTGAAACGTATCTGAGCAAGCCAATCAAACAATCCCGGCTGTTTGATTGCCTGGCTTCGGTGATGGGACACAGTCCAGTAATGGCCCACCGCATTATTCCAACCGTAACTCTCCCGCATGTCACACGGTCGCTGCGCATCCTGCTGGCCGAGGATAATTTGATCAACCAGAAGGTGGCGGTGGGGCAACTGAAAAAACTCGGTTATACTGCCGAGGTTGTGGCCAACGGTCTGCAGGTGATAGAAACCCTTGGCCGCATGGAATACGACGTCTTGCTCTTGGATTGCCAGATGCCCGAAATGGACGGGTTCGAGGCCACCAGACAAATCCGCCACCGCGAAAAAGAGAACCCACAGAAGCACCTATGGATTATCGCGATGACGGCGCATGCCATGGAAGGGGACCGCGAGGCATGTCTGGCTGCCGGCATGGATGACTATGTCAGCAAGCCGGTTCATTTATCCGAATTGCAAAAAGCTTTGGAGCGGTGCATCGTGGCGGAACGGGCTAGCGTGACCGCATCGTCTGCTGGCAGCCATTTAACTTCTAACCCCGGTTCCCACATTCCAAAGAGTTGAGTCTCTGCGTTCACGAACCGCAAGCGAATAGCGACCAAACCAACGGGATGAGAAGAAATCACGATGGCGGCAGGCGGCGCTTGGCAATCGCAACCGGGGCGAAAGGAAACCCATCGTAAACCGGCGGTTTCAACTAATTCCATCCGCCGCCGGCGGATATGATTGGGGACATATTGTTTTGGCGACATCAAGACTTGCTGATTTTTTTAACAGTATTTTATTGGCAGTCTGTCGTTTTTAATCTAATGTGCTCGCATGTACGGCATGGTCAACAAAGCAGTCGAGGATATGGTATGCCTGCACCACGGAGAATCCGTCTGGGAACAGATTAAAGCCCGGGCGGGAGTGGAGGTGGATGTATTCTTCGGCAACGAGCCCTACCCAGACGAAACCACCTATCAGCTCGTCGCCGCCGGTAGTGAGATGTTAAAACAAACACCGGAAAAGATGCTCGAGGAGTTGGGGGAACATTGGGTGCTGCACACCGCTCAGGAAAATTATGGCGGCTTGATGCGCGCGGCAGGCAAGTCGCTGCCAGAATTCCTGGCCAACCTGCCAAACTTCCATGCCCGCGTAGCCATGATCTTCCCCATGCTGCTGCCGCCGCGCTTCAAGACCAGTGAAGTTACGAGCCACTCACTTAAGCTGCATTATTTTACCAATCGCCCCAAACTTACTCCGTTTGTGGTCGGCTTGTTGCAGGGATTGGGTAAGCTGTTCAATACCCCAGTCCAAGTGAAAAGCGTCGAATCCAAGGATAACGGGGCGGATCATGACGTATTCCAGGTCCAGTGGGAACTGCCAGCGTCCTTATGAATCTGACCAGTCAAGCAATTGTGCCGAATATTGGCCTCCCGCCCGAGCAATTTGCAGCGGCGTTTCCGTTCCACATTGCGATAAACCGAAACCTCGTTGTGGTGCAAACCGGCCGGACGTTGCAACGTATTTGTCCGGACGCGGCGCCCGGGATTGCGGTGGATCGTGTTTTCCGCCTGGCGCAGCCCGAGGGCCAATGGAGCTTCGAGTGGCTGGTAGAAAACCATCGTCAACTCTTTTTGCTGGTCCACCTTGCGTCTGGCTTGCAATTACGCGGAGAATTTATCGCTTTGCCGGGCGAACGGAGGCTGCTGTTTCTCGGGTCCCCGTGGTTCACCGATTCCGCAGAAATCTCCGAGCGCGGACTGGATTTCGAGGACTTTGCCATTCACGACCCAGCGGTGGATCTGCTCCAAGTATTTCAGGCTCAAAAAATGGCGCTGGCGGATGCGAAGAAACTGCTGGCCAAACTATCGGCACAGCGCGCGGAATTGCGCACGGCCAACGAGCGATTGCAACAGCAGGAAAACGAGTCCCGCAAGCTGGCGCTCATCGCGGCGCGTACGGACAACTCCATCGTTCTCACGAACGCCGAGGGACGAACAATGTGGGTCAATGAGGGGTTTACCCGGCTGACGGGCTACACCTTGGAGGAGATGCTGGGTAAAAAACCGGGGGCAGTACTGCAAGGACCAGGGACCGATCCCGCGACGGTTCGCCACATGAGCGAACAACTTCGTCAGGGCAAAGGGTTCCGTGCGGAAATCTTGAATTATAGCAAGCACGGGCGCTGCTACTGGCTGGCCACCGAGGTGCAGCCAATTCATGACGATCAGGGGCGGTTGACCAACTTCATGGCGATTCAGAGCGACGTCACGCTCCGGCGATCGGCACAGCAGCGACTGGCGATTCAGTTCGAGGTCTCGCGGGCACTGGCGGAGACGGCTAACCTCACCGCCGCCATCCCACAGGTGCTTCAGTCCATCTGCGAAAACCTTGGCTGGCAGGTTGGGGAATTTTGGCGGCTGTCCGGCGAGCGACTGCTTATGGTTGAAATATGGCATCCGCCAGAAGTGCGGGTGCCGAATTTCATCCATGCCAGCCGCACCACCGAGTTCACGCGCGGAATCGGGTTGCCAGGTCGCATCTGGGCCACGGCCCAACCAGCGTGGATCCCCAACGTGAGCAGTGACGCCAACTTCCCACGCGGTGTCGCAGCCGCCGATGATGGATTACGCGGGGCCTTTGGCTTTCCAGTGTTTGTGCAAGAAACGTTGTGGGGCGTCGCCGAGTTCTTCGGCCGGAAGATCGAGGAACCCGATGAAGCTCTACTCAAAACCTTCAGCACCGTTGGCCATCAAATCGGGCAGTTCATCGAGCGACAAGAAGCGGAAGAGTCGCTACGCGAGACGAATACGCTGCAGCGTGCCATCCTCGAGGGTGCCAATTACGCCATCATCTCCACCTCGCCCGACGGGATCATCCAGCTCTTTAATCCCGCCGCTCAGCGGATGCTCGGATATACTGCCGCAGAGATGATCGGTCGGCAAACACCCGTTGCGTTTCACGATGCTGATGAAGTCGGCGCGCGCGCCAACGAACTCACCGCTGAATTGGGACGCGAGGTGAAACCTGGTTTCGAGACGTTCGTTGCCAAGGCCGAGCGCGGCGAACCGGATGAACGCGAATGGACCTATATCCGCAAGGACGGCAGCCGCTTTCCGGTGTTGTTGTCGGTGACGGCCTTATTCGACGAACGCGGCAGAATAACGGGGCATCTGGGAGTGGCTTTTGACCTGACGCTGCGCAAACGCGATGAGGAAAAACTCCGCACCATGCTTTCCGAACTGGAACGGTTCAATCGCGTCATGATGAACCGCGAGGAACGCGTGCTCGAGTTGAAACGGGAAATAAACCAACTACTGGCCACCGTTGGCCAGCCGCCAGCGTATTCTTCCGTAGTCGGCACCAAAGACAATCACCCACGCCAGTCCAGATAAACACCATGCAAACTATAACCACACGTTGGACCAAGGAAACCGGCTGGACGTGGCCTGCACTGGCTGCGGGTTCACCACAGTTGGTGCTCTATTTCGGCGCCACTTCACAACTCGACAACGAGGCACCGGCGGTAAGTGAATTGGCCGCCCGGTTTCCACAAGCCGTCGTTTGCGGTTGCAGCACGGCCGGTGAAATCCTCGGCAGCCATGTCTTCGACGACTCCATTGTCGCTGCATTGGTGAGCTTCAACTCCACTCGTGTTTGCGCGGTGACGCAATCCACGGCGGACAATGCCGATAGCCAGACCGTCGGCCGACTGGCCGCACAGAAGTTAAATGGCGCCGATTTGCGCCACGTACTTATCCTCTCGGATGGCCTTTCTGTCAACGGCACCGCGCTGATGTCAGGTTTTCGCGACGTGTTGGCGCCCGGAGTGGCGATCACCGGTGGCCTTGCTGGCGATGGTCCTCGTTTCCAGAAAACGTTTGTCGGCCTCGGCAGTAAAGTGCGGCGAGACCAAATTGTCGCCATTGGATTCTATGGGGCGGCAATTGTGGTGAGCTATGGCTCACGCGGCGGGTGGGAAGGCTTCGGCCCACGCCGCCGCATTACGCGGTCAGAGGGCAACACGCTACTTGAACTGGACGGTCGTCCAGCACTGGAACTCTACAAACGCTACCTCGGTAAACGCGCGGCTGGATTGCCAGCCACCGGCCTCCTATTCCCCATCGAGCTAACCAAGGATGTTACTGAAAAAGCGGGGTTGGTCAGAACCATCCTCGCGGTAGATGAAGCGAAACAGTCCCTGGTTTTTGCTGGTGACATGCCGGAAGGCTGGTATGCGCGACTGATGAAAGCGACCGGCGATCAGCTTGTAAATGGTGCGGCAACCGCAGCCGCGGACGCGGCACACGCGACCTCACCAGATGGGGTTTCACTGGCCATCCTGGTCAGTTGTGTGGGGCGCCGGTTGGTCCTCGGCCAGCGCATCGAGGAAGAGCTGGAGGCCGTGGTGCGCGCCCTGCCAGCAAAGACGGAAGCGGTGGGCTTCTATTCCTATGGCGAGGCCTGCCCGGCCACCGGCAGCGACTTCAGCGAACTCCACAACCAGACGATGACGATAACCGTCCTGTCGGAAAAGTCATAAAATGAACCCGCTTCTGCAACGCCAGATTCGCAAATACCTTAAGGGATACGCGCCGAATGACGCGCGGATGACAATGTTTCTCGATGCTGTCAGCCGGGCTTACGAGGAGTTGGAAGAGAATAATAAATTGCTCTCGCACACACTGGAGGTCGCTTCCCTGGAGTTGACCGAGGCGAATGAACGCATCCGCCGCGATGCCGACAACCAGGTTTGCCAAATCAGCAATTATTTTGAGCATACGCTCGACCTGCAGCCCAATATTATTTTCCGGTGTCGCAAAAATGGATCGGCTTTCCAAGTAACACTGGCGCGCGGCGAATTATTAAAACGACTGGACGTTCACAAGCAACAGATTGAGCAACGCGGCCTTGAAGTGCTGATTCCCGATCGGACGAAGTGGGAGTTCTTTGAACGCGCCTGGCAGGGCAAAGACCAGCGCTTTGACTTTGCCAGCCCGCAATCCCACGTCATCTGCCAAGTCTCGCTGCATTCGCTTAAGGAGGGCGATCGCGTAGTGGAACTCATCGGCATCATCGCCGATATCTCCGCGCAAAAGACGGTCGAGGACAAGCTGCGGCAGTCGTCCGAGGATCTGGCCCGACGCGCCAGGGAACTGGAACAAAAACGCCCGATCATGCTGAGCATGATTGAGGATCTTGACCAGTCCCGCACCAGTGTCGAGCGGGAGCGTGACCGCGCCAACGCCCTCGCTTCCGAAGCGGAAGCGGCCAATCGCGCCAAGAGCGACTTTTTGGCGATGATGAGCCACGAAATCCGAACTCCGATGAACGCGATCATCGGCATGACCAATCTGCTGCTTGACACTCCGCTGAACATGCAGCAGCGTGAATTTGCCAGCACGGTCAGCCGAAGCGGCGAGGCCTTGCTGGAGATCATCAATGACATCCTTGATTTTTCAAAGATCGAGGCCGGGCAGTTGCGTCTCGAGATAGACACCCTCGAATTGAGTCCACTGGTGGCTGGCACGTTGAATTTGCTCGACTCCCGCGCCAAAGAGAAAGGGGTGACGCTATCCATGGACATCGCGTCCGACGTGCCAAGGCTGCTACGCAGCGACGACGGCCGGCTGCGCCAGGTACTTGTCAATCTCGTGAGTAATGGCATTAAGTTCACCAAGGACGGCGAGATTGTGGTGCGCGTCCGACGCCTTGCAATTGAGGGTCCGCGTATTCGGCTGCGTTTCGAGGTTCAAGATTCAGGCATCGGCATCTCCACGGACGACCAGTCACAACTTTTCCAACCATTCATACAAGTCAACGCAGGCATCGCTCGAAAACACGGTGGCACGGGCCTCGGCCTCGCTATTTCACGCCGCCTCGTCGATTTGCTCGGGGGGCGGATTGGCGTCCACAGCACGCCGGGAATTGGTTCGGTATTCTGGTTTGAGCTTGAAACCGAAACCGTCCAAGACCCAAGCGCGAGGCACGATCAGGCGGTGGCTCATGAACAAAAACACGAAGGCGCGGAGTTATTCAAACCGGTCGAAGGCGAAATCAGAGATAAAAAAACATTGCGTATCCTTGTGGTGGAGGATCATGACACCAACCGCCGACTCGCCCTGCTCATGCTGGAAAAGCTGGGGCATCGCGCCGATGTCGCAGGCAATGGGCAAGAGGCCGTGGAAGCGTGGGAACGGTATGGGTACGACGTGATCTTGATGGACTGCCAGATGCCGGAAATGGATGGGTTTGAGGCCACTCGCGAAATCCGGCGACGCGCAGCGACGCGGCCCACCGGCCCGAATCTCCCGGTGAAAATCATCGCGCTGACGGCAAACGCGCTCACTGGCGACCGGGAGCGCTGCCTGGCCTGCGGCATGGACGGCTATATCAGCAAACCGGTGCGCCTTGAAGCGCTGGCGGCGGCGCTAGGCCAGCCCGACCCGGCTCCAGAGCCGGCGCCCACAGCGCTGCCCTCGGCGACGTTCGAAACCAGTGTTGCGCAGCTTCGCGACGAGTTGGGCGATGACGTGACGCTGGAGTTGCTCACTTTATTCCTCAACGATACACCTCAGCGCCTGGTTGAATTGCGCGCGCTTGCGTCCGGAGCCGACCGCAAAACATTCGGCCGTGCCGCCCACTCCCTGGCGGGCAGTTGCGGTGTTTTTGGGTTGGACGCCATGCGGCAACTGGGGCTGGAACTGGAGAAAATGACCGAGCAGGAGGGAGACTTCACCGCCGTTGTCCTGAAACTTGATGCGATGTTTCTCGCCATCCGTCCCCGCTTGGAACACTTTCGCGAAACGATAAGCAAAACCAGTCCGCCATGAAAATTCTTTATGTCCATGAACGCTTCGGTGCGCTGGCTGGCGCAGAAGCAAACGCTCATATTACCGCCACTGAACTTGGTTTGCGCGGGCACGCCATGGGTATCCTTCACGGCCCGGGCACCAGCAAGAATGAATCGGCATGGGAGGGTACTTTTCCGGCACGATTTCCGCTCGGCGCAAATGACAATTCCGCCACGGTTCGCCAAGCCCTTGCGGAGTTTCAGCCAGCCGCCGTTTACGTGCATAAAATGGCGGACCTCTCCGTGATTCAAGCGCTTGTCGAAAGTGGCAAACCATTGCTCCGCATGGTCCACGACCACGACATTTATTGCATGCGGAGCTACAAGTACAATTACCTCACTCGCCGCATCTGCACGCGACCGGCAACGCCTTATTGCATTTTCCCTTGCCTGGCATCGGTGGTGAAGAACTCCGGCGGTGGTTTCCCGGTCAAATGGGTGAGCTACTCGGAAAAGAAACGGGAGATTGCCTTGAATCGCCGTTTCGACCGCATGGTGGTGGTCACGGAGTACATGAAAGAGGAACTGCTCCGTAACGGCTTCGAGACCCGCCGCATTGAAATTCACGCGCCAGTACCGCGCATGGGTGACCCAAACCTGCGCAGCAATTTCAGCAACCGAAACCTGATCATCTATGCCGGGCAAATCATCCGGGGCAAAGGGGTGGATGTGCTGCTGGAGGCATTGGCCCTGCTCGATGTGAAGTTCGAGTGCGTCATCCTCGGTGACGGCAATCATCGCGCGTATTGCGAGCAGCTAAGCCGCAAGCTAGGTTTGGCCGACCGCGTCACCTTCAAAGGCTTTATCCCGCAGGAGGAACTGAAGGGCTACTACCGCGAATGCAGCGTTGTGGCCCTCAGTTCCCTCTGGCCCGAGCCCATTGCAACCATCGGTCTGGAAGTGATGCGCTACGCCTTGCCGGTCGTGGCCTTTGACGCCGGTGGCATCAAGGACTGGCTGCACGATGGCCACAACGGCTTTCTCGTGCCGTGGATGGATCGCCAGCAGTTCGCCGCGCGGCTCCGGCAGTGTCTCACCGACAAGCCGCTCGCCAAGCAACTTGGCGAGCGGGGGCTGAAGCTGGTGAATGAACGCTACGATTTCAACGCCTACATTCATGACCTGGAAACGATGTTTGAGCGGGTCATTGCTGAGAGGCGTTTCCGAAGTTGATGAAGGTCACCCTGATAGCCATCGCCGGCGGCAGCGGGTCGGGCAAGACCTGGCTGGCGCGAGAACTGCAACATCGCCTCGAACCACTGGCGGCCATTCTCTCGCTCGACGATTTCTATGCAGATCTCTCACACTTGGTGCCATCGGAACGGGCTGCCAGAAACTTTGACGACCCCGAGGCGATTGACTGGGCGTTGTTTCAGCAGTGCCTGGAAGGCATTCTTCGTGGTCATCCCGTCTGGCTGCCGCAATACGATTTCACCACGCACACCCGCAAGTCCCGCCCGCGCCGCTGGCCGCCAAAACCCGTGGTGCTGGTGGAAGGACTCTGGCCCTGGCGGCATGCCAGACTACGGGCGCTTTATGCGTTGAAGGTGTTTCGTGCGGAAACAGAGGAAACCCGCTTTAATCGGCGACTGGCGCGCGACATTGAGAAGCGCGGACGCACCCCGGACTCCGTCCGGCAACAATGGAGCGGACAGGTGCAGCCAATGTATGCGCGTTTTATCCACCCGCAAATGCGCAGCGCCGATGTGACGCTGTCGGCCAATATACCAGAATGGCGGCTGGTACGGTTGACGCAGAAGATTCAGCGGTTCGCCGAAGGGTGACCGAATGCCCACGATCTGCACCCTTACATTCCCTTGCCAAATAGGATTGCGGGCACGGTCTTCAACAGAATCCAGACATCATTCCAGAAGCTTTGGCTCTCGATGTAGCGCACGTCAAGACTCACCTGCTCGGGAAAATCAATAATGTTCCGGTCGCCGATTTCAAAGAGGCCGCCCTGCCGTTCGCCCACTTGCCAGAGACACGTAATTCCAGGCGTTATCAACAGCCGTCGCCGATCCGCCAAAGTGTAGAGAGCCACCTCACGCGGCACCGGAGGCCGGGGGCCGACCAGCGACATCTCGCCACGCAGCACGTTCCACAATTGCGGCAACTCATCCAGCGAAGTCTTGCGCAGGATGCGCCCGACCTTGGTGATTCTCGGGTCGTCCTTCATCTTGAACGTCACACCGGATGCTTTCTCGTTCTTCGCCAGCAGCGACGCCAGTTTCGCTTCGGCATCCATGACCATGGAACGGAACTTCAGCATTTCAAACTCGCGACCGTAACGGCCAATGCGGGTTTGCCGAAAAAAGACCGGCCCGCCGTCGGATTTCACCAAGGCGCCGATGACCAGAAATACCGGGGCCAGGAAAATAATGGCAATCAGGCTGACACCGATATCGAAGATGCGTTTCAGCGCGTGCGTGCCGTTCATCACCACCTGCCAGGAGAGATATTTCCACTGGACGCGGGCGTTCAGCCGGACACGGCCCAATGGCGTTTGCGCCGTAAGCAGTCGTTGCATGAGCCGTTCGCGCATTTCCTGCTCGGTCAGGGCTGGCAAGGCCGGGCGGCGGGAGCGGTGTTCGGAAGTTTCATTCGCTCGCTCCAAATTGGGCGACAACGGGCCAGAAGGTTCATTGGTTTGCATATTATCTGATTTGATTGCTAACACCGATGCCTTGAAAACTGCGTGCGCCAGCATGCCCACCTTCATTCGCCGCAACGGTGCGCACAAATGTATCGGTGATCATTTTGGTGTACCTTTCCAGCGTGCGATACGGCGTGGCTGGCACAAAAATAATGTCATGCGGCTCCAGCCGCACATCCGGCTGCCGACCACTCATAATAGCTGCAAAGTCCACAATAGCGATCTTCGGCTCGGCCAATGCACCGCGCACAATCGCCACATGTGAGAGCTGCGCTTCCGGCTGCGTCCCAAGCGCTTTCGCGATGGCAGACGCCAGGCTCATGTTATCCACAAAGCCCATTGGTGCAGGGCGATTGACGGCACCCAGCACATAGACTTCTTGGGAAAGCGACGAGGGGAGAAAGAGGAAATCGTCCGGTTCCAGATACACATTCTGCGACGTATCGCCTTCGCGCAGCAGACGCTTAAAATTGACGGGCAACATCTCCCCGTTGCGAATGAGGAAACTATGATTGAGATCCGCGAGTTCCTCAGTCGTACCGCTGAAGCGCGAGGTGAACAGCCCGCCCGCTTGCGCGATCGCCTCAATCACCGTCATCGGACCGTTAAGTGGAAACAAGCCGCATTTGTTGAGCCGACCCAACACCCAAATGCGCTTGCTTTCGACGCCGCGCAAATTCACCGCGACTTGGGGATGTTGATAGTAGGCGGCCAGTTTCGTTTCGAGTAACTGTTTCACCTCTGGCAGCGTTAAGCCCCACACCTCCAGCCCGGGGAGAAGATCGTAATAGATTTTTCCGTCCGGGCAGATAAAGGTGGTTGTGCGGCTGCCTGTCATGCCAATCACTTCGATCTCAATCTTGTCGCCGGGGCCGAGACGGAACAGCTTCTTCGGCGGCATTAGCCACTCGGGTTTGATCTGGTTCGTCTCGCCGACCGAGACGAACTTGATCATCTCGGCACCAGCCTGGTTGCTTCGCGGATCAAAAGTCGGACCGGTCGTCTTGCAGCCGATGGCGAGAGCGAGGATGAAAACCGCTGTGGAGGCGCGTGCCATTTTCATCAGGTAGAAGCCGGTTGCAGCACTGTGTTTCATGGTTAGCTTGTGGCTACTTCAAGGTGGGAAGCAGGGGATGACTGATAAGGGGTTGGATGTTGCCACCGGTCCACACCGTCACCATTGCTTGGATGAAGGCTGAAGCTGCCATGTCAGCCAGATCCTCGGCGCTTACCCATGGCCGGTCAGAAACACAGACGATGTCGCGCGGTTCGAGCCGGAAATCCCTGGTTTTGCCAGCCAGGATGTCCGCCATGTTCACAACAAATTTTTGCGGTTGATTGAGCGAGCCGCGCACGACCAGCACCCGCTGCCGGTAGGCACTCTCGGTGTAACCGCCGGCGAGCGTAACGGCGCTGAGCACCGTCGCCTCGCTGGTCAACCCCTGTGCGCCCGGGGATTTCACCGCACCAAAAATGTAAATTTCGTTGGCGACCGACGAGGGGAAATAGAGGTAATCGTCCGGCTCCATGAGGATATTCTGCGAAAGGTCGCAACGCAAAAAAAGCTTCTCGAAATCCACCGGCAACCGCCG